>JBJOQA010000459.1:0-5461 GCA_046050225.1 Bacteroidota bacterium
TCGCTAACCGTACTATAAACCTCTTCATCCGGATCGTCGATTAGTTGAAACAGGGCTGATATTTCTTTATTTTCTTTCAAAGGCTTGGTTTGATGCAATGAAATTCGGTATAAGCATCAACAAACCGATGATAATATTTTCCACATGATGTTAGTCAAGCTTATAAATAGTTTGCAGCCTCTGCATGTAGGGAGATGTTTTGCGTTAAAAGCGTTTTAAATTCATCCATATTTCCCGAAAGCGTGAGCACCGATTTGGGGATGATAAGTGATTGGTTGGATGTAATATACAAGTAATAATATTGGGGCGTTTCTTCAAGTCGAATGATGGCCTTCCATTGAATTTTTGATTCAATGTACTCGTCTGTTACGATAATTTCTGCGGATGAAAAATGCATTTGTCGCTCTGCAAATAGCGCAATGTTTTCGATATTGTCGGCTAGTTTCTCGGCATGCGCTTTTATCTTTTGCTTAGAAGTGAAAAATTGCATAATCATCCCTAACACTAGCACCCCAACAAAAATAAAATAACTTGTGCTGCCAAATGAAAACCATGCCGTATAAGTAATAATGCCAATAATGATAAGATTGGTTATAAAGTATCGAAGCATCTGCTTGATTCTTTTGCTGCGCTGTTGCGGCGATTTCCAATACTGATATTCATGAAAGGTTACAAAGTCGGATTTACTTAAGCTGAACTTTATATGTACCATGGTTGCGTAAAATACTTAAGTGTTAAAGCTAAGGAGAAAATGAAGATGCTAAGCATTTCTGGTTAACTTCTTCTTTTGATAGGTATTATAGCTTATTTGTAAAGCCGCATTATTAACCGTTATAGCAATTCTTTGAATGCGTGTTGCAGTTAATTGGGCCGATTGAATCCATTGGATATAATTCAATTGTTCGGTTTCTTCAAATTGCAAAAAATTATGCCATGCATCGGGCTCATCCTGTAAACAGATTGCAATGTCGGGCGGAATTTGAATGGCATCCAGATCCTTTGTTAATTGAAGGTGCACCCGGTCTCCTGCTTGTTTTTTTAACAATTTGCGAAGGCTGGCTTTAACCGGGAAAAATAATTTACCATTGCCCATGGGCATTAGGCGAAAATGTTGAATGGGATGGTCGTCGATAAAGCCTTTTACCTTTAACCAGCCAAAAGGTTGTGATTTATCGGGTGCTATTTCGGGAGTGGCAATAAAAGTCCAACCGCCCTTGCCCGGAAATCGTTCCATTAAATAGTTGCCATCAATTAGCCAGTTCGATTTTGGCATACAAGTATTTAACGTTAATGAGTAAACGAAAAAAGCTTCTGAAAAAAATCAGAAGCTTTTAGGTTATTTAGTTTTTTTAGTAGCTGCTTTTTTCGGCGTCGCTTTTTTGGAAGCTGCTTTTTTAACCGGAACTTTTTTATCAAAGGCACCGGGTTCTTGCACTTCAATCATTTTTTTGATTTCTTCCAAGTCGATGGTTGCCAATTCTTCGGCGGTATACTTTACCTTATCGGCTTTGCTAAATAGCTTGAGCATTTTTTTGCCAAAGCGAATAAATGGGCCCCATCGGCCATTTTCAATGGATATTTTATGTTCAGGCCATTGTTGAATAAAACGATTGGATTCTTTTTCGATTTTTTTCTCGATTAATTCATCGCAATCTTTTTGGGTGAGTAAATCGTAATTGTATGCCCTCGGAATATTGATGAATAAGTCGTTCCATTTAATGAAAGGCCCAAATCTACCTTTGCCTTTTGTAATCGGTTTTTCATCATAAAAACCGATTGGCGCATCCTCTTGTTGTTTTGCTTGAATAACTTCAACGGCACGATTTAAATCTACACTAAATAAATCTTCGCCTTTAGGCAATGAAACAAATTGCTCGCCAAATTTTACGTAGGGGCCAAAGCGGCCGATGTTTACTGAAATTTCTTGTCCTTCATACTCACCCAGTACCAGCGGAAGTTTAAATAAATCAATGGCATCTTCGAGCGTGATTGTTTCAATACTTTGACCCGCTTTTAAACGCGCATAACGTGGTTTTTCCTCATCGTCGGCTGCGCCAATTTGAACCATTGGGCCATATCTGCCCATACGGGCAATAATCGGCTTGCCTTCTTCACTTACGCCCAATACACGTTCGCCAACGGCTCTTTCTGCATTTTCCAACGTGTGTTCAACTCCGGTGTGAAATGGCGTGTAGAAATCTGCCACCATATTGCTCCAAACAATCTTGCCATCGGCAATTTCGTCAAATTCTTTTTCGATATTGGCCGTAAAGGAATAGTCCATTACATCGGTAAAATGCTGACTTAAAAAATCGGTTACGACCAAACCTAAATCAGAAGGGAATAATTTTGATTTTTCGGCGCCTGTTGTTTCAAATTCTGTTTTCTTCTCTATTTGATCGTTCTTCAGCTTTAAAATTCGATATTCTCTTTTTACACCTTCTTTGTCTTTTTTCTCAACGTAAGTACGTTTAATAATGGTGGAAATAGTAGGGGCATAGGTACTTGGTCGGCCGATGCCTAATTCTTCCATTTTTTTCACCAAAGAAGCCTCGGTATATCTGGCATTAGGACGGGTGAATTTTTCGGTGGCCAGTAATTGTTTGAAATCAAGCAATTGTCCAACTTGTAAATTCGGCAAGCGACTTTCATCCCCCTCTTGTACGTCTTCCTCATCGTCGGTGCTTTCTAGATACACTTTTAAAAATCCGTCAAACTTAATCACTTCACCACTAGCTGTAAGCGTTTCTTTGTTGGTACTGATTTCTATTGTGGCAATGGTTTTTTCTAAAACTGCATCACTCATTTGGCTGGCGATGGTGCGCTTCCAAATAAGATCATATAATTTATAGGTTTCCGGATCAGCTACGCTGCTATTTTGCATGTAGGTAGGGCGGATGGCCTCATGCGCCTCTTGTGCGCTTTCATTTTTATTTTTAAACTTGCGTACTTGTACATAATTAGCGCCAAAGTTTTGTTGGATGGCTTTTTTAATGTCTTCCATCGCGGTATCGCTTAGGTTAACACTGTCGGTACGCATATAGGTAATCTTTCCACTTTCGTACAATTTTTGGGCTAGTAACATGGTTTTACTAACGCCATAGCCTAATTTTCTGCTTGCTTCTTGTTGCAAGGTACTGGTAGTGAAAGGCGCTGCCGGCGTACGTTTGCCCGGTTTTATTTGGATATCTTTTACGGTGTATTTTGCACCAATACAACTTCTTAAAAATTGTTCGGCATCAGCGGCTTCATTATAGCGATTACCTTCTGCTTTAAATTGAACAGTTCTTTGTGGGGTATCATTCGCAGCAAATAAACCATCTATTTTGAAGCTGGCATGTGCTTTAAAATTATTGATTTCGCGTTCTCTTTCTACAATTAATTTAACAGCTACGCTTTGTACTCTTCCGGCGCTCAAGCCGCCCTTCATGCCAATTTTTCTCCATAAAACCGGACTTAATTCAAAGCCCACAATGCGATCAAGAACACGCCGGGCTTGTTGCGCATTTACCAAGTCCATATTAATTGTACGCGGATTTTTAACGGCTTTTTCAATGGCCGGTTTTGTAATCTCGTGAAATACAATTCGTTTAGTGGTTGCTGGATCTAAATTCAAAACTTCGGCCAAATGCCAGCTAATACTCTCCCCTTCACGGTCTTCATCCGATGCTAACCAAACCTCTTGGCTTTTTTTAGCGAGTGATTTTAATTCACTAACTACTTTGGTTTTTTCGGGAGAGATGATGTATTTAGGAAGGAAATTGTTTTTTAAATCGATGCCCATATCATTTTTTTCCAAATCTCTGATATGTCCGAAACAACTTTTTACTTCAAAGTCTTTCCCCAAAATCCCTTCGATAGTTTTCGCCTTCGCAGGGCTCTCCACAATCAATAAGTTCTTAGCCATATTAATATTTAAGTGCAATCAATTGATTATAATTGAGCGCGTTCTTTTAATTTAAGGGCAGTTTTTACACTGCAGTAACTGCCATTCTTTGGTTAAATATCTCTATTTTTTAACCAATTTAATGATGCTTCTTTTTTTGCAATATTAATTTAAAATTGAAAAATCAAAATAAATGTTATTGAAATGCTACATTTTAATGGTACCAACTATGGAGCAGGCAAATATTAAAAATAGGATTTGCTATGTGCCTATTTCAATATTTTAAACCTTGAAAAGAAAAACTGAAATGCAGTATAGGTAAGCTTCTACCGAAAGTTTCAGGTTATAAAAAATCTACTATTTTTTGTTGAACTTTTTTGTCGTGGTATATTTTTTTATGTCCTAAACCACTGGTAATATAAAATTCAATATTCTCCGAATGTTGATCCAGTGTAGGTTGAATATCTTTCAATGGAGTTATTTGATCGTCTTCGTCGTGTACCCATAAAACTTTCGAATCAATTTTTTTGATGGCGCGGTTGATCGAAAACCATTCAGTTTTTTTACCGCTTCGCTGATATATTACTTCATCAAAATGGGTTCTTACTTTTTTGCTGGAAATGTGCAACATTTCAAATGCTTTATTGATGGCCGTGGTTGTTTCTGTTGCCGGCGCAATCAATACCATCTTTTTGAGTTTGTTTTCTTGTTGTTTTTCTAGTGCTAAGCTAAGGGCGATGCCACCAAAAGAATGGGCAATAAAGCTATCAAAGGGCCCGTATTTTGCCGAAGCTTTTTCAATCATTTGACAATATTCCAATGCATTCACCGATTTGCCTTCGCTTTTGCCATGCGCAGGTGCATCAAAGGCAATTACTTCGTAACCTTTTTGCATGAGGGGATGGATAAAACGATGGAATTTATAAGAAAGCGAACCAAATCCATGTAAAATAATCACTTTTGGTGCGCCTTTATAATGGCCCCAACGATATCCAATAATACGGTTGCCATTCATCTCAAAGGTTAAATCTTCGGCAGAATAAAAGATAGATGGACGCCGCATTCTACTACTTCCCAAAGGGGTACAAAAAAGATCAAAAGCCTTTTCTGCGGCTGTTCGAGGAGAGAATAGGGCAAGCACTTTGAACTTTAAACGGATAAAATTGAGGGCCAAAGAATGGTTCATACTTATTTATAATAGTTAGCAATCGGCGTTAAAAATACAAAAACCTAGCCGTTTTCTCTGTAGAAGACGGTATTTTTACGTTATGGCATCCCAAATAAAGGCTTTTCAAGTGGTTATTATTGGTACCGGCAACGTTGCCACAGTTTTAGGTCAACGTCTTTTTAATGCCGGCGTATCCATTTTACAAGTAGTTGGCAAATCTACAAGTTCCGCCAAGCGCTTGGCAGATCAATTACAATGCGCTTATAGCGTAAATTGGCATGATGTGCAACCGGGAGCCGCTCTTTATTTGTTGGCTATCCCCGATAGGGCTATTCACCAACTTAGTGAATTAGACGTATTAAATAATGCTTTAGTTGCCCATACCGCAGGATCAATTTCTATTAACG
>JBJOQA010000460.1:0-13334 GCA_046050225.1 Bacteroidota bacterium
TTTCGCTTCATGAAAAAATTCATGCGTACCACCAATGAAGAACCCAATGGTAAATTTATTATCACCAAAAACAACAAAGCTTATTTTACCACTTTAAGTATGGTGGTTGTAATGCTTGGATTAATAGATATTGTTTTTGCTATTGATTCTATCCCTGCTGTATTTTCCATCATCCCCGATCCTGAGAAAAAATTGCTCATTTACTCTTCCAATATTTTTGCCGTACTCGGTTTAAGAAGTTTATTCTTTTTGCTTCGTGGCGCAGCCAGTAAATTTGATTATTTACAACAAGGTATTGCAGTAGTACTCGTATATATTGGCCTCAAAATGTTGGTGGCAAAATGGGTACACATTCCAATTTGGGTTTCTTTACTCATGATTGTTGCTTGTATTAGCAGTTCTATTGTGTATTCAATTTACCACAGAAGAAAAGGGGTTCCAAAAGACATTAAAGATTAAACCATTGTATAGTTTAAAAAATATAGTGCCAATTATCAAAGCAAGTTGGTTGCAAGAAACAACCAATCAAGATATGCAGCACTTATTATTAGATAGCAGAAAACTGCTATTTCCGGCTAGTTCCTTGTTTTTTGCCATCCCCGGCAATCGGCGTAATGGACTAACCTTTATACCCGAACTATACCAAAAAGGCGTAAGGGCTTTCGTTATAGCAGAAAATGCGCAACTAGATGTAACCAATTTTCCGGAGGCCAATTTTTTGGCGGTAAAAGATGTACTGCAAGCCTTGCAACAATTGGCTGCTTTTCATCGCAAGCATTTCAATTTTCCGGTTATTGGTATTACCGGCAGTAATGGCAAAACCATTGTAAAAGAGTGGTTGTATCAATTACTGCAACAACAGTATCATATTGTAAGAAGCCCAAAAAGTTATAACTCTCAAATAGGCGTTCCGCTTAGTATTTGGCAAATGGCGCCCCAACATAGTTTAGGTATTTTTGAAGCCGGTATTTCGCAGCCCGATGAAATGGATCGACTCGAAAAAATGATTGCTCCCAACATCGGCATTTTCACCAATATTGGTGAAGCGCATAGTGAGGGCTTTTTAAACATCCGTCAAAAAATCAATGAAAAATTAAGGTTGTTTGTTAAGGCAGATGTACTGATTTATCACACCGATCATCAGTTATTACAAGAAGCCATTAGTCAATTTGCCAGTTTGGTTCGCAACCGAGATGGTTTTAAATTGTTCAGCTGGGGCTGGAAGTCGCACGCAACCTTACAAATTACCGCAATTGAAAAAGATGCAGGTAGTACCACTATTTCGGCGCAGTATTTAAGCAATTGGATGCAAGAAACAGTTGATCAGGTGAGCGAGGAAACACGCATGCCACTTTCTATCACTATTCCGTTTATTGATGATGCATCCATTGAAAACGCCATTCATTGTTGGTGTACCCTGCTATACCTGCAATGCAATCAGCAACAAATTCACAAAGGATTTCAACAGCTTCGAACCGTTGAAATGCGGCTTGAATTAAAAAAGGGAATCAACCACTGTTCGGTTATCAATGATAGTTATAGTGCCGATATTAATTCACTTACCATCGCACTTGATTTTTTATCGCATCAAAAACAGCACCCACGCAAAACAGTTATTTTGAGTGATATTTTGCAAACCGGAAAAAGCGGTAGAGAGCTTTACCAAGCGGTTGCGCAAATTTTAGCAGAAAAACAAATTGATCAGCTCATAGGTATTGGAAGTGATATGATGCACCACCAAGCTGCGTTTGAAAAAATACCACACACGCACTTTTTTGCAAGTACTTCTGATTTTAAAACCAATTTTCACCAAATACACTTTCATAACGAAACCATCTTATTGAAAGGTGCGCGAATATTTGAGTTTGAACAAATAAGTCATTTACTGGAAGAAAAGGTTCACCAAACCGTTTTGGATATTAACCTAAATGCCATTACCCATAACCTGCAAGTTTACCAACAACAACTAAAGCCGGGTGTAAAAACCATGGCGATGGTAAAGGCATTTAGTTATGGAAGCGGCAGTTTTGAAATTGCCAATTTGTTACAATTTCACCGAGTAGATTATTTGGCAGTTGCTTATACCGACGAAGGCGTTGAGTTAAGAAAAGCCGGCATCACTTTACCCATCATGGTGATGAGCCCTGAAGCTTCCACCTTTGAAAGTATTGTGCAATTTAATTTAGAACCCGAACTCTATTCCTTTCAAATTGCAACCAGTTTTTTAACCTATTTAGAGCAATGCGGTTTAAAGCATTACCCCATCCATATTAAGATTGATAGCGGTATGCATCGGCTGGGCTTTATTCCTGCAGAAATGGCCGAACTACTGCAATTATTCCATAACAACGAACGCTGCAAGGTACAATCGGTGTTTTCGCATTTGGTAGCCAGCGGCGATACGCAGTTTAACGATTTTACAAAAGAACAAGCCAAACAATTTTTACAATGTTGCGAACTATTGCAACAACAATTGGGCTATCCTTTTTTACGTCATATTGCTAATTCGGCGGCTATTTATCAGCATCCCGAATTGCAATTAGATATGGTTCGATTGGGTATTGGTATGTATGGTATAGATGGCAATCCGGTTATTCAACAAAAACTTCAACAGGTTACCACACTCAAAACCACCATCGCTCAAATTAAGCACATTGCAAAGGGCGAAACGGTGGGCTATAACAGAAACTGGCAAGCGCAACAAAATACCACCATCGCAACCGTGCGTATTGGCTATGCCGATGGTTATCCAAGGTTATTAGGAAACGGACAAGGCAAAATGTGGTTAAACGGGCAGTTAGCACCGGTTGTAGGCAATGTATGTATGGATATGACCATGTTAGATATTACCGGCATTAACGCGCGCGAAGGCGATGAAGTAGTGGTTTTTGGAAAAGAATTACCGGTAGCGCAAGTGGCTGCCTGGGCACAAACGATTGCCTACGAAATTTTAGCCGGTGTTTCGCAACGGGTAAAACGCGTTTATTTTGAGGAATAACGTTTGATAAAAATTTAATTTGTTAAGATTTTCAATAGATATTTAAAATAAATTTGAATGGCATACCGTTTGACTTAAACAGGTATATTTTAATAATTTATGCGCAAAACCATTTTTCCTGCTACCGTTTTATTAGCTGCACTCGCCATGTGCATGAGTTTTATTCCTTCCAAAAAGTTTGATCGTCATGCTTTTCGAGCACACCATCAAGCAAAAGATACCACCGGAAGCAATTTTTATATCGTAATTAAAAAAAGTGATTACGAACTTAAAGTATATGATAATGAAGGTTGGTATGCTACCTATCCGGTAGTTTTTGGCAGTAAAGATCTTGGCGATAAAATGCGCGAAGGCGATAAAAAAACACCCAATGGTGAGTTTAAAATTATCTTGAAAAAAATTCATCCCAAATGGGGGCCAGAGCTATTGCTCGATTATCCTAACGAAACCAGTGTTCAAAAATTTAAGGAAAGAAAACAAAAAGGGCTGGTTCCTAAAACTGCGCGTATTGGCGATGGTATTGCCATTCATGCCACAAGACCGGAAGAAGAGTGGACGGTAGATAATTTTTATAATTGGACGGATGGTTGTATTTCGGTGAAGTATACTGAAATGAAAGACCTGTTCAGCTATATTCCAATTGGAACGCCGGTATCCATTATTCCATAATTACTTAATAGCTTAACCAACAATCAATTTGCCATCTTTATAAAGTGGTAACACATTGGCCAAATCGGGTGTTAAGCAAAATCGAATATCTTCTATTAAGCCAAAGCGTTTTACCAAGCGATGGTAGTGCGTTAATTGCGGCGCAAATTCATGAATATTATTTTCATGTTGCTTGTACAATAATTCGGCGGTAAGTGAGCTATCGCAATGAATGGAAAAATGTGATTTAACCCGATTAATCACCGCCCCTGCAAAAAGCGAATCTTCAATATTAAAGCGATCTTTCCATCCGGCGCAGCCGAGTACTACATTCTTTTTTTCTTTAATTAAAAAATCACAAACGGCACTGAGGTTAGGAAAAGAACCGGTGATGATAGTGGCCGCATTGTTATCTAAAGCCATTTGTAATAAGCGTGTACCATTGGTAGTGGTAAGTACCAAGGTTTTATCGCCAATAAAATTGCGATTATACTCCAATGGTGAATTGCCATGTTTTAAACCTTCGGCAATTTGACCATCTCGTTCACCTGCAGCAATCGCATCAATTTTTTTACTGATATTAATTGCTTTAGCTACCGTATCTACCGGAATAACGCATTTTGCTCCGTTATGCAAAGCCGAAGCGATGGTGCTGGTGGCGCGAAACACATCAATAACCACTACTACTGCATTGCTTAAATCATATAAATGCAATAATGCAGGCGAAAAACAAGTATGTAAACTAGGTTGGTGATGACTCATAATAATACATTTTCCCGCTATGCGCGGCGATAGAAAATAAGCAGCAACGTTATGCAGGAATAGCAATTTTATCCAACAATATAGCTTTCCATTTGGCGGATTCGGCATATTGCCGAATAATTTCATTTCGATGAATGAGCAGGTTTTTCAGGTATCGGTAGAGATAGATTTTAGTAAATATAACACCCAATCCGCCATAAGGCACTTCAAAATGTACCAAATCAATCATGATGGTACCATTATTGGTTTGTTTAAAATGATGTTCGTGTCGAAAGCGCTTAAAATCACCTTGCGTCATTTCATCGGTAAAAGAATCCGGACGCAGCATTTGGGTAATTTTAGAAGTAAACTTCCTTTCTTTAAAAACATGCTTTGCTTGCCAAGTAACCGATTCTCCTTCATTAATTAACCCCGATGTTACCCCTTCAATTGCTTGCTCATGGGTATGGGCCGTTGAAATTTTATGCAGGTTGATGCTTCTACTCAGGTCAAAAACCCGGTCAATTGGTGCCTGTATAAAAGTGGTTAAATGAATGGTAAACATAGCATCAAACAAAATTAGCTAAATGGCATTTTTACCACTTTGGCCCGAACGGCATTATTACGAATTTGAATAAATATTTCACTTTCCAATGCAGCAAAAGCTGTTGCTACATAGCCAATACCAATGGCTTTACCCAAACTGGGTGACTGGGTTCCGGATGTTACTTTTCCGATCACATTTCCGGCAGCATCCACAATCGGATAATCGTGGCGTGCAATTCCTTTATCAATCATTTCAAAACCTACCAATTTGCGCTGTACACCCGCTGCTTTTTGCTGTTCAAATATTGATTTTGATGTAAACTCCTTAGTAAACTTGGTAATCCAACCCAAACCTGCTTCTAGCGGGCTGGTGGTATCATCTATATCATTGCCATATAAACAAAAGCCCATTTCTAAACGTAAGGTATCCCGTGCACCCAAACCAATTGGTTTAATGCCTGCGGTTTTACCTGCTTCAAAAATGGCATTCCAAATGATAGTGGCATTGTCATTTAAATCTTCAAAGTAAATTTCTACGCCTCCCGCTCCGGTATAACCCGTTGCGCTTACAATCACATTTTCTACTCCTGCAAATACACCTTTGGTAAACGTGTAGTATTTCAGGTTCATGATATCCATTTCGGTTAGCGATTGCAAAATTTTAGTAGCGTTTGGTCCTTGAACAGCCAATAAACCGGTACGCTCACTGATATTGTGCATTTCCACACCTTGGGTATTGAAACTGCTAATCCAATTCCAGTCTTTTTCAATATTACTGGCATTTACCACCAATAAGTATGACTTATTTTCTTCCAAACAGTACACCAATAAATCATCTACAATACCGCCTTCGTTATTGGGCAAACAACTGTATTGCGCTTTACCGGCCGTAAGTTTAGATGCATCGTTGGTGGTAACCCGTTGAATTAAGTCGAGTGCATGCTCACCTTTTAAAATAAATTCACCCATATGACTTACATCAAACACGCCGGCATTGTTGCGAACGGCTGCGTGTTCGTCGTTGATGCCGGTATAACTAATCGGCATATTATATCCTGCGAATGGGGCCATTTTTGCGCCAAGGGCGATGTGTTGCTGCGTAAAGGGCGTATTTTTCATACCGGCTAATAAGTTAATTGAGTGGGCAAATGTAAATCAATTTCTTGGGGGAAACCAATTCTGTATGTTATTACACCCTGTTTTTATAATGCCAAAACAGTCGTAATTTTCAGCATTCTTTCAAACTGCCTGCCAGCGTTTTGAATTAATATGAGTAGAAAATATATAAAAATAGGCGTTGCGGGCCCGGTTGGATCCGGTAAAACCGCATTAATTGAACGCTTGAGCCGAGCACTGCATCAACGGTATAGCTTGGGTGTTATTACCAATGATATTTACACGAAGGAAGATGCCCAATTTTTAACCCAAAACAGCCTGTTGCCTCCAGAAAGAATTATAGGGGTTGAAACCGGCGGCTGCCCGCACACCGCCATACGGGAAGATGCGAGTATGAATTTGGAAGCCGTAGAAGAAATGGCTAACCGCATCCCTGATATTGACATTATTTTTATTGAAAGCGGGGGCGATAATTTATCCGCAACATTTAGCCCCGATTTAGCCGACCTCACCATTTTTGTTATTGATGTGGCAGAAGGTGATAAAATTCCGCGCAAGGGCGGACCGGGCATTACCCGCAGCGATTTGTTACTCATTAACAAAATTGATTTAGCACCCTACGTGCATGCAGATTTAGCTGTTATGGAACGCGATGCGCGATTAATGCGTAAAGGGCAACCCTTTGTGTTTACAAATTTGATGACATTAGAAGGCTTAGATGCAGTAATTGGTTGGATTCAGAAATATGCTTTGCATGAAATTGTTGACGAACCCGCCCTCTATCGATGATTGCGCACCTAGATATTATCGTAGCAAAAAGAGAACAAGCTTCTTATTTAAGGCACTCGTACTTTACTACACCCTTTAAGCTAGCCAATATTACGGTTGATAAGCAAACGGAGCCGTTGCAATTGGTATGGATGAGTAGCTCGCCGGGCATGTTGGAGGGCGATTGTTATCATATCAATATTGAATTGGAAGCAGATACTGCTTTGCATTTGCAAACACAGGCCTATCAACGATTATATCAAATGAAAACCGGTGCAGTTCAAACATTAAACGTTCAACTCCATGCCGGGGCTAGTTTTCAATTTATTCCGCATCCATGCGTGCCACATGAAGGCGCAATTTATAAAAATGTGGCAACCTATCAACTTGCCGAAAATTGCCAACTGATTATTGGTGAAATTCTTACTTGCGGAAGAAAATTAAATGGGGAAGTGTTTCGATTTCAACGTTATCACAGCTTGGTTGAAATTTGGCAAAACAACCTATTAATTGTTCGCGAAAACATGTTAATGGAACCCGCAACTATGCCAATGCAATCGTTGGGTTTGTTAGAAGGATTTACCCATCAGGCAAGCCTCCTTCTTATACATCCTACAGCAGATATGGCAACCATTCAACTACAATTATTAGCCCATCTTTCAAAACAAATTGGGGTGGATGCCGGCGTAAGCAAACTCGCGGTTAATGGTTTAGTGGTGCGAATCCTAGGTAATGGTGCAGAAATTTTATTTGACCAACTACAACAATTGGCCACCTTGTTTCAAAGCAATACGCAGCCTGAATAAAAAACCGCCACAGTTAGTAAACTATGGCGGTTGAGAAAAAATAACAGCTATTTTTAATGAAAATCTCCAAAGCGTTTGAAGCGTTCAAAACAAGCTTTATCGAGCATTTCACGATCGTCGGGATGCGAAATATTAATCATGGCTTTTGCACGTTGGCGTAGGTTTTTACCGTACAAATTAGCAATGCCATATTCGGTTACAACATAATGAACGTGCGCGCGCGTAGTTACAACACCGGCCCCTTGCTTTAAGAAGGGTGCAATGCGCGGCGTTCCTTTAGCGGTGCGAGATGTTAGGGCAATAATAGGTAAGCCGCCTTCACTCAAAGAAGCACCACGAATAAAGTCCATTTGACCGCCCACGCCGGAATATTGATACGTTCCAATAGAATCAGCGCAAACTTGTCCGGTTATATCCACCTCTATCGCACTATTGATGGCTACCACTTTAGGGTTACGACGAATAACATGCGGATCGTTTACATAATCAATATCTAAAAATGCAAAAGCAGGATTATCATCTACATAATCGTATAATTTTCTGCTACCGATGGCAAAGCCAATTACTGCTTTATTAGGGTGAATTCTTTTATACCGATTGTTAATTACATCTTTTTCAAATAAATCAATAATACCGTCGCTACACATTTCGGTATGCACACCTAAATCTTTGTGGTTAACCAAGCATTTTAAAACAGCATCCGGAATAGCGCCAATACCCATTTGCAGTGTACTGCGATCTTCAATCATACCGGCAATATATTGGCCGATTTTTTCTTCATTTTCGCCGGTTTTTTCACCAAAATTGGCTTCATGTAATGGATCTTCGCGATAAATCATTGCATTAAACCTACTGGCATGAATAAGTCCGTCGCCATGCGTACGCGGCACATTCGGATTCACTTGTGCTATAATATAACGCGCATTATTAACGGCCGAACGCGCCACATCTACCGAAACACCCATTGAACAATAACCATGTTTATCCGGTGTAGATACATGTACAATTGCCACATCTACCGGAAGAATATTTCTTTTAAATAATTCAGGAATTTCACTTAAAAATACCGGAATATAATCGGCATTACCGCCACGAACGGCATCCCGAACACTGGCCGAAACAAACATACTGTTCAAGAAAAAATTATCGGCAAACTCGGGTTTGTCTACAAACAGCTCTCCGTATAAACTAATAAAAACCAACTCAACATCTTTTAACCGCGGGGCTTCTAAAGATAGTTGTTGCAACATATAAGTTGGCGTTTGCGCACTTCCGTGAACAAAAACGCGATGGCCTGATTGAATATGAGATAAAGCCTCTTTGGCGCTGGTGTATTGAATTTTGGGATACATAACGATGATATTATTTTGAACAATTGCTTTAAGACGATGCAAAATACATTGAGGCTTGCTATTTCAAAATGACAATCATCATTCTTAAAAGTGATACTTAGTTGTTAAGAAGCTAATCAATGTGGCAACATCAACCCACCAAATTCAGTCACATTATTTAGGTGGTAAGGTAAGGTACAATTATTGGTGCAGGTATTCGTGTACTACACAATCTTTAAAACACTTAGATTTGTAATCTAACAGCAAATCAATCAATGAAAAGAATCGTTTTTTTACTCGCCATTTTATGTAGCTTTTGTTTGGCAGGAAATGCACAAACTAAATTTCCGCCTATTGATAAATCAACGCTCGACATGAGTTATTACCCCAACGCTTATCCTGTTTTGAAAATTCAGGACAAGGCTACAGAGCCACTGCAAGCTAGGGTGATTTATAGTAGACCGCAAAAAAATGGACGTATTATTTTTGGCGAATTGGTTGAATATGGTAAACTATGGCGTTTGGGCGCCAATGAGGCTACCGAAATTGAATTTTTTCAAAACGTTCGTTTGGGGAAAACAAAGATCAAAAAAGGTAGGTACTCGATGTATTGTATTCCGTATGCCGACAAATGGACGATTATTATAAATAAAGAAACCGATACTTGGGGATCGTTTAAATACGATGAAACCTTAGATGTTGCACGCTTTAATGTGCCCGTGCAACGTCAAGCCGAAATTGTAGAAAACTTTGTGATGATGTTTGAAAAAAGCGCTTTAGGTTATGGCTTAATCATTGCCTGGGACGATGTAAAAGTTGCTGTTCCGTTTGTAACCCTTTAAGCGCCGAAACCCGATTAATTTATGTGCGGAATTGCAGGCATATTGGTTCAATACCCACCGGCTATTAGGGAGTATAAAAACGCCCTCAGCCGAACCATGCACAACATGGTAGAAGCTATAAAGCATCGGGGCCCCGATAGCCAAGGACAATGGATGAATAGCGATGGTTCGGTATGTTTAGGGCATGCCCGTTTATCAATTATTGACCTAAGTGCTGCCGCCGCACAACCCATGCACTATACGGCAATAGCCGCTTTGGATGATGAAATTGACCGCTACACCATTACTTATAATGGCGAGATTTATAATTATCTTGAATTAAAAGATACCCTTGCCGCACATGGTTATCGATTTAAAACCTCCTCAGATACTGAAGTAATTTTAGCTGCCTACGATTTTTGGAAAGAAGATTGTTTAACCTATTTAGATGGCATGTTTGCTTTTGCCATTTGGGATGCTAAACAACAAATATTATTTGCCGCACGCGATCGGTTTGGAGAAAAACCTTTTTATTATTATGCAGATGAACGACAATTTGCTTTTGCCAGTGAAATGAAGGCGCTTTGGCGTATTGGTATTGAAAAAGAGGTGGACCAAAAAATGATTGCCAATTATCTTGCATTAGGTTATGTGCAAAATGCAGATGACAAAAAGCAAACTTTTTACGAAAATATTGCATCCCTGCCGCCGGGGCATTACCTGCAATTACATCTGCCTACTTTTACCTATCACCTATATAGTTATTGGCGATTAGATAAAGATTCTATTTTAGAAATAAATCCTGAAAAAGCCATTAGCCATTTTACAGAATTGTTTCAACAATCCGTTACGCGCAGACTGCGCAGTGATGTAACGGTAGGCTCTAGTTTAAGTGGCGGAATTGACAGTTCTTCCATTGTTGCAACCATTGCCGGGCAACTGGCACCGCAACAACAATTACCTGTTTTTTCGGCCATTTTTCCGGGTTTTGCAAAAGATGAATCGGCCCAAATACAGTTAATGGCCAAACAATTTCCGCTGCAATTACATTCGGTTACACCGGATGCAGATAATATGATAGCCGAATTTGAAAAGCTATGTTTTCATCAAGAAGAACCTTTTCCATCCTCCAGCATTTATGCGCAATACAAAGTATTTGAATTAGCGAAGCAGCATGGTGTAAAAGTATTACTCGACGGACAGGGTGCCGATGAAACTTTGGCAGGTTATCATAAATATATCCATTGGTATATTCAACAATTGGTTGATCGAAAAAAATATTCAACTGCTATCAGCGAACGACACGCATTTAAAAAAGCCGGATATCAGTTCAAATGGGGCATCACCAATTATTTAGCCACCTATCTTCCCGCGCATGCGGCCATTAGCTTAGAGCAGCGTGATTATATGCGATTGGTGCGTCAGCCCGACTTTAATAGAAGTTTTGTAAAATCATTACATGGCAGAGAATGGGAAGGATTGCACAAACCCATCATCACCAAACTAAATGATAGCCTTTATTTTAATACCGCCGTGCTTGGCTTGGAAGAGCTATTGCGCTTTGCGGATAGAAATAGTATGGCCCATGGCCGAGAAGTACGATTGCCATTTTTATCGCACGAGTTGGTAGAGTTTTTATTTTTATTACCTGCCCACTATAAAATTCATGATGCGCAAACCAAGTGGATTTTAAGGCAATCCATGGCATCAATTCTACCTGAGGCTATTGTGCAACGTAAAGAAAAAGTAGGTTTTGAACCTCCTCAATTTAATTGGATGCAACAGCCACGTTTACAAGAATATATGCAAGAAGCCAAACGAAAAATGGTGAAAGCAGGTATTTTAAATACCAATGTATTAGACAAACAAGTTGTTCCCAAACATGCGCATGAAGCAGCTAATTATCATTGGCGTTATTTATGTGTAGCCCATCTTATGTAGTACTTACTTAGGCAGATTGCCTAAAGCATATTAAATTGCATTCTTTTTCATTAAAACAAACCAACGATGAGCAGCCAGGCAAACGAAGGTTATCAATTAGCCACTAAAATTATTCATGCAGGAGCCGAGCCCGATCCTAGTACCGGCGCCATTATGACGCCCATATTTCAAACAAGTACCTATGTACAATCTTCACCCGGCGTTCATAAAGGTTACGAATATGCCCGCAGTCAAAATCCAACCCGCACTGCATTAGAAGACGCGTTGGCCATTTTAGAAAACGGACAATACGCACTTTCTTTTAGCAGTGGTGTTGCGGCAACCGATGCCGTAATTAAATTGATGAATCCCGGCGATGAAGTAATTGCGGCCAACGATATGTACGGCGGTACCTACCGCTTGTTTACCAAGATTTTTGAAAAATATCAAATTCGTTTTAAATACGTAGATACTACTAACCTAGATCAAATTAGTGCAGCCATCACACCCGCCACTAAACTAATTTGGGTGGAAACTCCAACGAATCCGCTGATGAATATCACTGATATTGCGGCCGTTGCTAAAATTGCAAAAGCAGCCGGTGCTATTTTATGCGTGGATAATACATTCGCCTCACCTTATTTACAAAACCCATTAGACTTAGGTGCCGACATCGTCATGCATTCGGCTACCAAATATTTAGGCGGACATAGCGATGTGATTCAAGGTTGCTTAGTGATGAACGACAAAGCATTGCGCGAGCAATTATATTTAATTCAAAAAAGTTGCGGCGCCGTTCCGGGCCCGATGGATTGCTTTTTAGTACTGCGTGGTATTAAAACCCTGCATGTGCGCATGAAGCAACATTGCGAAAACGGAAAGGCTATTGCACACTATTTACGTAGTCATCCAAAAGTGGCGCGTGTGTATTGGCCGGGTTTTGAAGACAATGCAGGTTATGCCATTGCCAGCAAACAAATGCGTGGCTTTGGCGGTATGATTAGCTTTACTTTAAAAGATGAAAGCGTAGAAGCCGCTACCAAAGTTTTGTCTTCTACTAAAGTGTTTTCATTAGCCGAAAGTTTGGGTGGTGTTGAATCTTTAATTAATCATCCAGCCAGTATGACGCATGCTTCTATCCCAAGAGAAGAACGCATCAAAAACGGCTTGAGCGATGGTTTGATTCGTTTAAGTGTAGGCATTGAAGATGTGATAGATTTGATTAAAGACCTTGAAACAGCTATAGGCTAAACATGAACATTATAGATATCATGGGATGGGTAGGCTCCGTACTAATTGTTGGAGCCTATTTTTATAATATCAACGGTAAACTAAAAAGCACATCACCTTGGTATGTTATCAGTAACCTGATTGGAGGCATATTTTTTAGCATCAATACCTATGTGCATGGCGCCTATCCATCGATGGTAGTAAATATTATTTGGGTAATTATTGCCATTGCGGCCATTGTTAAAAAACATCGATAAGCATTATTGAAAAAGAAACTTTCGATAACACAATTTTTAAATCAGCAACTGGCTATTTACCAGCAACCCGGTTTTATTGCTGCCGATCCGGTGAGTATTCCACATCGATTCACTCTGCAACAAGACATTGAAATTGCCGGATTTTTTGCCGC
>JBJOQA010000461.1:0-3989 GCA_046050225.1 Bacteroidota bacterium
CCGCTGCCGTGGCACCTGAAACATTTGTCCAAGTGGCACCCCCATCTGTTGAAGATTGCCATTGATAATTAAAAGTACCCGAGCCGCCGCTTACTGCACCTGACCCCAATGGATTAGGCGCGGTGTTGGCACAAATATTTTGATCAGCACTGATGGTATTACCGGCGATGATTGGATTTACAATTACACTAATTTGAGCAGCATCGCTATTGCATCCAAAACTATTGGCCTGGGTAACATAAAAATTAAAGGTTCCTGCAACAGTGGTTACCGGTGTTGGCGCGATTGCACTGCCACCTGTTAAACCAGGATTATTATACCAGGTTAAAGTATTACCTGCAGCAGCGGTAGCTGAAAGGGTTGACGCAGGTACATTTTGACAATATTGTATCGGCGTACTAACTACCGGAATAGCAGGTTTAGGATTTACGGTTATTAAAAAGGTATCGGGCCTACCAACACAATTGCTTACAACCGGGGTAACAATGATGGTTGCAATGATTGGGGAGCTTCCATTATTGATGGCTGTAAATGCCGGTATATTCCCGGAGCCGGAAGCAGCCAAACCAATTGCCGGATTATTGTTTGTCCAGTTATACACCGGTGTACCAATGGTACTTGTAAAATTAAAAGCTCCGGCAGCAGCACCACCGCACAAAATCACATCTGCGGGTACCGTAACATCGGGAGCCGTGGTTACCACCACCGAATCGGTATCGGTAGTGGTTCCGCATTCGTTGGTAACGGCTAAACTAATAGGATGATCGCCCAATGTGGTAAATGTTATCGCTCCCGGATTGGCGGTATTGGCCGAACTTGGTGTGGCATCTGCAAAGGTCCATGCATAGTTTAAAACACCGTCTGTACATGCAGTAATATTTGCTGAAGGCGTAATGGTTACTACGCCGCATGAATAGGTAGGTAGCTGAATGGCTACTTGTGGTTTGGTTTTAACTTTAATGGTATCTGTAAAAGTAAATGTGCCACAAGCATTGGTAACTCGTTGAATTAGAAAATAGGTACCGGCATTGGTAAAACTCAAAACCGGATTGGCGGAAGTATCTGATGTGCCATTTAAATAAGAAAAAGCTGATGCAGTGCCGCAAAATGCAGCAGTATAATTTACTTGCCAACGATAAGTAGGTTGTTGGCAACTACCATGAATATCGGTTGTATTGGTTACCCGAACCGTTAATGGGGTACAACCAGCATCCGTATCAAGTGTAAAACCGGGTGTTGGAGCAGCCGTAATACACACCTGCTTTGATTGGGTAGTTGTACCACAAGGATTGGTTGCAGATAACGTTACTGTATAAACGCCGGGCGTAGCATAGGCATGACAGGGACTATTGGACGTGCTAGTTGGCGAGCCATCCCCAAAATCCCAAACATAGGTGGAGATAGTGCTACAAGTTGGGCCGTAACTTCCGGCTGTAGTTGTATTATTGAAACATACTTGCGTACCTACGCAAGCCGGGCTTGCATTAATGTCAAAATCGGCTGTTGGTTTAATTCTAATTTGAATATTACCTGCGGTATAGGGCGTATTATCGCAGGCATTAATTACCCGCAAGGTTGCCGTAAAACTTCCCGAAGGGCAAGAAGAAGTAGTGTACAAGTGATTCACCGTATCAACAGTATATCCCGGATTAAGTGGATGCGTGAGGGTAACCGATTGTCCATCACCAAAATCCAACACATAGGTGGTTCCCGGAGAATTGAGCGTCCAGTTACTAATAGTGAAAGGCACATTTGCCGAAGCACAAAGATTAACGGTAGAACCCAAAGTTCCTAAACTACCTGCAGGGTTACTTTGATTAGCAATAACATAGGTTTTGCTATTATTACAACCATTGGCTCCAATGGCGGTAACCACTAAATTAAACGCCCCAAGGCTGGTATAAGTGTGCGTTAATGGAAAGCTAACCCCAGTTTGCGAATTTCCGTCACCCCAATCAATATTATAAGAATTGATACAACCTGAACTAGGTGAAATATTATTAACCGTTAAAGTAAAATTAGGATTGGCAACCGTAGGTGAATTGGAGCAATTATTGAAAGGTGAGAATGGATTGTTCACATCTTCTAATTGCACATTCGGTGCTTGCTTGATGGTAATAGGTTTTGTAATGGTATGATTACACCCCTTTGAATCAGTAACCGTTAATCGAACTGTAAAGTTTTGTGTGCCGCAACCCAAGGATGTAAATGTATGGTTGGGATTGGCAGAACCGGATGTGCCGCCATCTCCAAAATCCCATGCATAGGTATAGGGAGGTGTACCGCTAGTTGGGTTGGATGTAAAAGGCACGGAAGAACCGGAACAAGCAGGCGTTGCCGGAAAACTAAAATCAGCCACCGGATTAGGAGTTGAGGAAACCTGCACCGGCCCCAACGTATCAGGTGTACCGTTTCCGCTAACGATAACCGTATAGGCACCATTTGAATTGGCGGTATAGGTATTTGAATTGCTACCAACGTTACTGCCATCTTTTTTCCATTGAAAATTAGCACCGCTTGCCGCACCGTTTACGGTAAGTACAACATTACTTCCGGCACAAAAAGTGGCCGTACCATTGGGTGATAAAGTTTGCGCCAAACCACATTGTACTACAAAGGCAAAAAAAACTATGAATAAATATTTTCTCATCGATGGTATCTTAAAAAAGGTTGAAACAGCCATTTTTAGGCTGATATTTATAAAAATAATAATAATAGCGGGTAAACGGATACCGCAAAATGGGTATATTGTATAAAGTGGATCCAAAATCCTTCTACCCCATTACAAAAAACAAGCCAATTGGTTGTGAATTTTCTTTTCCTCCGACTATAAAATCAATATATTTAATTCATGAAAAGCGTAGTTATTTACACTAAGCAATTGTCGTTCATTTTGATTTTGGCATGGATATGCTTTGCAAATACGGGGTGCCAAGAACAAAAAGTAACCACCGACAATAAACAAATTGTGTATTGGTTTTCGCAATTAACCTTACAGCGAAATCGCAACCTCGATTCGATGCAGTTTTATTCCAAGCTATTAGACAGCGCATCCATCAACCAAAACAACGAGGCATTAGCAATGGCTGCTATCGGTAGGGCACTGGTACAATCAAATTTAGCCAACTATCAAACCGCCTTACGAGAATATGCCCAAGCAGAGAAACTACTCATCAATTCAACGGATGAAAATTTAAAGGGGCGAGTTGCGGGTGGACAAGGAACGGCAAATACCAATCTTGGTAATTACGTAACCGCTATGGAAAAGTTACTGCAAGCATTACGCATCTTTGAAAAAACTGGTTATTATGAAGGAGAGAGTGGCGTATATTCTCAAATATCTCAAGTGTATCAACTTAAAGGAGAACTTTCAACGGCTAAATTCTATGTTCTTAAGGGTTTGCAGGTGATGCAAAATGACCAACTCAGCAACCCATACCTTGTTAATTTACACACACTAGCCAATATTTATGGCATGGGCGGACAATTGGATAGTGCGCTTTATATTGACGCCATTGGCATGAAATTGTGTGATGATTTTAAATCCAGTTTTTTAAAATCCATGTTTTATGATAATAAAGCAAATTGCTTTGTAGAACTTAATAAGTTTGACAGTGCTGCCTATTTTTATAGAAGTTGCCTTGAAATTGATTCGGCCCATGGCAATGTAAAACAGGTATCAGACACCTATCTTAATATGGGTGGCATGTATTTCAAAAAAGGAGAACTCAATACTGCTATCTCCCATATTCAACGATCCATTGTATTGGCAAACCAAACAGGCTACTTGTTTGGCAAACAAGGCGCTTATGAAATGCTTTCCCAAATTTATAAAGCGCAGAACAATCCGCTGAAAGCGTTAGAAGCTAAAGACTCAACCGCCAACATCAAAAATAAAATCATCAATAGTAAGTCTGAAACAAAAATTGCCGAATTAACCGCCTTGTACGAAAGCGAAAAAAGAGAGCAAACCATCCTTTTACAACAAG
>JBJOQA010000462.1:0-2968 GCA_046050225.1 Bacteroidota bacterium
ACCTGCTTTTATTTTAATTAAGTCTTCGCGTGAGCCATCCGCATTCAGCGAAAAATAACTTTCACCAAAATGCGCACCTTTCTCAATCAATGCAGCAACGCCGCCATCCCCGAATAAGAAAGCAGTTTTGCGATCCTTGGGCGAATAAACCCGCGACCTGGTTTCGCCATCTAACAATAACGCTTTTCTGAAACCCGATTTTTCCATTAAAGCATATACCACCGACAATGCATATACAAAGGCAGAACAACCGAGGGTTATGTCAAAAGCCATGGTTTGTTGCGATAAGCCTAATCGATTTTGCAAAATCACCGAAGAGGCCGGCATTCGATAATCGGGTGTTTGCGAAACAAAAACCAATAAATCAATTTCAGAACGATCAATTTGCAAATCTGCAATTAACTTTTCGGCAGCCTGAAAACAAAGGTCGGAGGAGGTTACCCCTTCCGCTGCAAAACGCCTTTCTAAGATGCCGGTTTTATCGGTAATCTCTTTCGCCTCTTCAGCCGAAAAGTGCTCGGTATACTGATAGTTATCAATTACACGGCTGGGCACACAAGCGGCCATACCGGCAATCCCAACTTCATTAAATTTTAATAATGGCATAATTTAGGAGTTGCTCCTTTTCTCAATTTCTTTCAACAAATCTTCAACGGTAATCAATAACTCAAAATCCTTGTCTTCAACTTGAATACCAAACTCTTCATCTAGCGTAGCAATTAACGACAAACGACTTAATGAATCCCATTCTTCATAATCTCTAAATGTATCAGTAAGTTCAATTGTTCTTCCCTCAATTTGCAATGCCTCTTTTAAGGCGGATATTAATTTTTCTTTCATGGTAAATTTAATTATGGCCGTTAAAGGCTTGCATGGTTGCGCTGTTAGCAGCATTAATACCTTCTTTCTTCAACACTTTAAGAATGGTCTTCAATATAATTTTCAAATCTAACAAAAAACTTAGATTTTCTACATACCAAATGTCGTACTTAAACTTTTGCGTCCAACTAATCGCATTGCGGCCGTTTACCTGAGCCCATCCCGTAATGCCCGGCCTTACTAAATGACGTCGGTGTTGTTCGGCCGAATACAGCGGCAGATAGCGTACCAACAAAGGTCTTGGTCCAATTAAACTCATTTCGCCTTTTAGCACATTGAGCATTTGTGGTAGTTCGTCTAATGAAGTAGAACGAACAAATCTACCTACGGGTGTTAATCGATCTTTATCAGGCAAAAGCTTACCATCGGCATCTTTTCGATCATTCATGGTTTTAAACTTCATAATCCTAAAAACACGTTCTTTATAGCCCACGCGTTCTTGAAAAAAGAAAATACTGCCTCTATTGGCAATCCATAATAAAACCATCAATAGTAAAAACACAGGTGATGCCACAATCATTACCACAGCAGCAACTGTACAATCCAACACAAATTTTATAAGCCGATACATAGGTTTAAAGCTGCACTGTTTTAACTTGATTCCAATCAATTTGGGCGGCCGCATTTTCTACTGAGATAAATTTAAATTCCTTCATCATGCGTTCAAATTTGGGCAATGCCCATTTCACACCAAAATAAGACTGAAAATATCTTAAAGAAATTACTTGCTTTTGTTCGCTATCAAAATCGCGCAAATGAAAATAGGTCATATTGTAATTTGACGCCTGCATTTGTTTTTGGATAAACGAATAAGGTAGCAAACGAAAATAACCTCCACCCGAATAAGCAATTTGTTTACCGGCAACCGTACATAATGGGATGGGTAATTCTTTCAACCGAATACCACTATGTTCAACTATCATCGGCGCATTGGCATTTTGTAACGGAAAACCACCAAAACTTCTCGACGCAGGAAAAACAGAGCTATCGTACTCAATGCCGCAATTAGCCAATACTTCAAAAGCCCAAGTATTATTCGGCGTAATGGAAAAAGCCGGTGCCCGATAAGCGCGCACTTTTTTACAGCAAACCTGTTCCAAACTATCAATGGCGATACGGGTATCTTCCGAAAAACTTTCACGCGTCATTTTGGTAATCCAATGGTGTTTGTCTGAATGACAAGCAATCTCATGCCCACGGTCTGCAATTTGTTTAATTACGGTAGGAAACTCACGTGCGATGACCCCCAAACAAAAAAATGTTCCGGTGAGTTGTTGTGCATCCATACCATCCAAGATGCGATCTAAATATTTTTGAAGTATCGGCAAATAATAACCCGGCCCACCTTTGGGATATTGTTGATACGTATACCACTCCTCTAAATCGATACTGAGTATATTCATCTTAGCTAAATCAGTTAATTGGCTGGTCATTAAATTGAATGACGCATCCGCCCCAAGAATATCCTACACCAAAACCGGCTAATAACACGCGTGCTTGAGGTGTAATCGCGCCTTGACGCATTGCTTCGGCTAAAGCGATAGGAATGGTAGAAGACACGGTATTTCCGCAGTTGCGGAGAAATAACCAAAAACGTTGTTCATCAATGCCCATCTTTTTACGAAGATGATTTAACATGTATTTATTGGCCTGATGAAAAATATACAATTGCAAATCGGCATCGGTAAGTTGATTTTTTTCGAGCGTAGCAGCAATTAGTTGAGGCACGGCTTCCGAAGTAAAGTTGAAAATTTCGGGGCCATTCATGAACAAATTATTATCGTTAGTTACGTTGTTGTATTCATCTACCACATCAGCTGAACTTGAACGATCTGGTTGTTTGCAAGCACCGTTTTTTACAATCAAATTTTCGGCGCCGCTTCCGTCGGTACCCAAAACAAATTCACCAATTGAGGCTTTGCCCGGTGCGGCTGTAATTAATGTTGCAGCCGCTGCATCACCAAAAATGGTACGGTTGCTTTTATCGCTGGGATGAATAAACTTACTGTAGGCTTCGGCAGTAATTAATAAGACATTTTTTGCGATGCCGCCGGCTATAAGGCCCTTGGCTAAACTTAATCCATACACG
>JBJOQA010000463.1:0-4272 GCA_046050225.1 Bacteroidota bacterium
TGATAAATAATAATAAATCATTACTTTTTTTACTCTGCGCTTTATTAGTTGCGGGAGTAAGTTGTAAGAAAGAAGAATATTCTTTTGGCGCCATTAAGTCGCCCGAAGGGCTTACATTAACTGCTACGGTTGTGGGCGCTAATGCCGGCAATCCTAATGGAAATGGTTCCGGAAATGTTACGGTTTCTGCCTCAGCTACCAATGCATTAAGTTATAAGGTAGATTATGGGGATGGTACCAACGAAATGGTTCCATCCGGAAATGTTACGCATCGTTATACCAATCCGGGTGTGGGTACATATGTGGTAACCGTTAATGCAATTGGAACTGCCGGTGTTATTTCTTCTTTAAGCAAAACGGTAACTGTTTTTGTTGCTTTTGAAATTCCTGCTGCCATTTTGCAATCTTTAACTAATGGTTCATCCAAGGTTTGGGTTACGGCTAAAGAAACACCGGGGCACTTTGGTGTAGGTCCTTCTGATCAATTTGCACCAATTTGGTACGAAGCCGGTCCAAATACCCGCGAACCTTGCGCCTATGATGATGAAATTACTTTTAGTAAGGATGCCAATGGTTTGGCTTTCATCAATGTTGATAATAAAGGTCAGTCCTTCTCTATTGGTGCCTCTTCAGCTTTCTACGGATTTAGTGGTGGAGATGCATGTTTCAGTATTGCAACCGGTGGCTTAAAACAATTAGCTTTTAGTGATGCAACTACCGGATCAACTGCGGCAGTTTCAACACAAATTCAATTTAAGGTTCCCGGTAATGGGATCATCAATTTTGGAACCGGTGGTGTTACTTACGAAATTTTATCTATCACCGATAACTTAATGTTCTTGCGCAATATTGGTGCAGATGGTAATTCATGGTATCAAAAATTAAAACCTAAACCATAGTTATGAAAATTATTGCAGCTTTTTTTTCATTGTCTGTTTTGTTTTGTTTTGGTTGCAAAAAGAGTTCTACCGGTAATAATACTGCGATAACTCCTACCAACTTAAATGTTACGGCTGTGGTTAGCACCGACAATAGTGGTAATGTGGCATTTACTGCCACAGCCACTAATGCGGTAAGCTATGATTATGATTATGGGAATGGTATTTTTCAAACTGTAGCTTCAGGCATAATTACCTATAAGTATCCTGCATCCGGCACTTACACGGTTACGGTAAAGGCTAAAAGTTCAACCGGACAAACCGTTTCCAAATCAATTCAGGTTACGGTGAGCGTAGCCTTAACGCTCATTTGGTCAGAAGAATTTGATGTAGCCGGTGCGCCTAATTCTGCTAAATGGGGATATGATTTAGGTGCAGGTGGTTGGGGTAATGCAGAGTTGCAAAACTACACCAATCGCACAGATAATGCCATTGTATCTAATGGTACATTAAAAATTACTGCTAAGGCAGAAAGTTATAACGGTAGCGCATACACGTCGGCTCGCCTGCTTTCGAAAGATAAGTTTTCTTTCAAGTATGGGAAAATTGAAGCGCGTGCCAAGTTGCCTGCTGGTGGAGGTACTTGGCCGGCGATTTGGATGCTTGGCAATAATATCAATACCGTCGGATGGCCGGCATGTGGTGAAATAGATGTAATGGAGCATGTGGGTAATCAACTGAATAAGATTTTTGGCACCGTACATCATCCGGGTCACTCAGGCGGTAATGCTGATGGTGGAACTGTTGTAATTAGTAATGCTACTACCGAATTTCATGTGTATGCAGCAGAATGGACTGCTTCGAGCATAAAATTTTCGGTTGACGGAAATGTATTCTATACGTTTCCTAATACAAGCAGTTTACCGTTTAATCAAAACTTTTTCATTATTCTAAATGTAGCGATGGGAGGAAATTTTGGTGGTGCCATCGATCCGGCATTTACCAGCGCATCCATGGAAGTTGATTATGTGCGCGTATATCAATAAATGAAAATTGGTTTTGAAAGAAGAAGCCTAAAATGTGCTGCCAATGGGCAGTTCACTCTTAAAATATTTTAAAATTTCTCCATTAGCAACAATTCTAAGCGGATCGTATCTTCCTTTTTAGGAATAATACCTCCGCTTTTGATTTTTTGGAGAAAGCGACCGATTAAGAAAATATAAATAGATTGTTACCATGAAAAAATTACAACTGCGTCTGTACGCAATCGTTTTGTTTTTGATAATTAATATGGCTGCATTTGCCCAAGAGGGTTTTAAAAAACTTGTTTGGGCAGATGAATTTAATAGTAATGGTTTGCCCGATAGTAGCAAATGGGATTATGATCGTGGAAGAGGTTGTCCGCAAAATTGCGGATGGGGAAACCATGAACTACAATACTATACTTGGAATCGTTTGGAGAATGCCCGCGTAGCGGATGGTATCCTAACTATTGAGGCACGTAAAGAAAAATACGAAGGAGCTGATTATACTTCAGCTAGAATGGTTACCCGTAACAAAGGTGATTGGAAATATGGTCGTGTAGAAGTTCGCGCAAAATTAACCGATGGCAAAAAAGGTTTATGGCCCGCCATTTGGATGTTGCCTACGAAGTGGGTTTATGGGGGATGGCCTAAAAGTGGTGAGATTGATATTATGGAAAATGTAGGTTATATGCCCGATTCACTCTTTGGAACGGTTCATACGGATGCTTTCAATGGTATGTTAGGAACCCAAAAGTCAAAAAGTATTGCAATCAAAGATTTAGCAACGGCCTTCCATGTTTACGCTATTGAATGGACTGAAACTAAGATTTCTTTTTTCATAGATGATATTAAATACAACGAGTTTGAAAACAATAAAACCGGTTTTGCTGCTTGGCCTTTTGATCAAGATTTTCATCTTATTTTAAATGTGGCTGTTGGTGGCGATTGGGGTGGAAAAATGGGCGTTGATGAAGGCGCTTTTCCGCAGAAGTTAGAGGTAGATTACGTTCGCGTTTATCAATAAGGATGAATAGGGTAACTATTGAAATTTTTTATTCATTTGTTGCAATTTGCTTAATTTACTGCTGCTACGGGGTTTATTATTTGCAAAAAAGCTTGGTTATGAAAAAGTTCCTTATCGTTGTGGGTTGTTGTTTAACGAGTATGTTATATGCTCAAAAGAAACAGGTAGTAAAGACAATTGCAGATGGCCAAATATTGTCAATTTCAAAGGCCGCTTTGTTAGATAAAATAAAAGGAGGTTGGGCAGGACAAACCATCGGGGTTACCTATGGCGGGCCCTATGAATTTAGATTTCTTGGAACCATGATTGGCGATTATCAACCACTTGAGTGGCCTGATTCGGCTGTCAAATGGTACTTTGATCATGCCCCAGGTTTATTTGATGATATTTACATGGACTTAAGCTTTGTGGATGTAATCAACCGTTATGGCGTAAACGCGCCGGTAGATTCATTTGCGAATGTTTTTGCAAATGCCCCTTATCCGCTTTGGCATGCTAATCAAGGAGGAAGATATAATATTCTTCATGGTATTGGCGCACCGCAATCCGGCCATTGGCGAAATAACCCGCATGCGGATGATATTGATTTTCAAATTGAAGCAGATTTTGCGGGATTGATGTACCCGGGTATGTGCAACACCGCCTCCAAATTATGTGATAAGGTTGGGCATATCATGAACTATGGCGATGGTTGGTACGGTGGCGTGTATGTATCAGCGTTATATACCCAAGCCTTTGTTTCAAACGACATAAATGTAGTGGTGAGCACGGCTTTAAAAGCGATACCGACTTCCAGTACCTTTTATCAATGTATTGACGATGTAATAAAATGGCATAAACAGTATCCCAATGATTGGCGTCAAACTTGGTTTGAAGTGCAACGAAAATGGACCAATGATGTTGGTTGCCCGGATGGGGTTTTTACATCTTTTGATATTAGTGCACGTGTTAATGCGGCTTATTTCGTAATAGGATTATTGTATGGCGCAGGCGACTTTGAAAAAACAATGGAAATTGCCATTCGTTGCGGTCAAGATGCCGATTGCAATCCCGCAAGTGCTGCCGGAATTTTGGGTACTATGATTGGGTATGATAAAATTCCTGAAAAATGGAAACGCAACTTGCGTGAGGTGGAAGATCGTGATTTTGTATTTACCCAAATTTCCCTGAATGAAATGTATCAAATCGGGTTAAAGCACGCATTGGAGGCTATTCAAACAAACGGCGGTTCAGTAACCGATTCGGCGGTAAAGATTGCCTACCAAATGCCTATGCCGGTTAGATATGAACAATCCTTTTTAGGGGTGTACCCCTGGCAACGGAAAAGTTTAAATTGGTCGCCCAA
>JBJOQA010000464.1:0-3321 GCA_046050225.1 Bacteroidota bacterium
ATATGCAAATTGCCGGCGTATTGGAAACCGCCGATGTAGAAACTGGTAAAGACCTAGAACCCTTGTTAGAAGCGCATCAAAATGGCAATAAGCTCAATATTCAATGGCAACATCAAGATGCGGTTAGGCAACATAATTTTACTGTTACCGGTATTCAACGTGGCCCCCATGTGAGTGATGTAATTTTATCATGGGATGGGGATGATTTGGATATTGACCTAGAAGGCGAAAACAAAATTCCGGTTCCTGCCGCAGGCGATTTTAAAGTGATGGAGGTGCGCGCTGTTAGTGATGTGCAACAATACGCTTCCGTACTTTTTAGTGATCCATTGGTTGCAGGGCAAGATCTTACCGGATTGATTTCTTTGAGCGGCCAAGCAGAACCAACCTTTAGCATCAACGGTAGTGAAGTGAAGATTTTTACCGGTTCACGTTTGGAAGGAAATTTTACAGTACAAGTAAACCCCGGTATCAAAAATACCTATGGTGAAAAACTAACGGTAGGCTTTACGGCAAATATCAATTTTGAAAACAGATTGCCATCGGTAAAGATTTTTGGAAAGGGAAATATTTTGCCCAATGCCGGTAGATTAGTATTACCATTTGATGCAGTTAATTTAAGCGCTGTTGATGTAAGCATAATTAAAATTTATGAAACCAATGTGCCGCGCTTTTTACAAGAAAATAAGTTAAATGGCGATCAATCTTTGCGCATGGTAGCCCGCCCGATTGTTCAAAAAACTATTCGGTTAGATGGGGATAAGCAATTGGATTTACACCGTAAGCAACGTTTTTCTTTGGATATCGATCAGTTTCTGAAAACGGAGCCCGGAGCCATTTATCGCGTTACCATCGGCTTTAGGCCTGAGTATTCTCTTTTTACTTCGGTAGATACCGCTTCAAAATCAGATTCGGATGATGAAGAAGATGAGGATTATTATGAAGGCGAATCGCAAAAAGGCGTAGATGAAGATGATGCGTTTTGGAAACGATATGATACCTATTATCCGTTTGGCTACAATTGGTCGAAACGCGATGATCCTTCCAGTAAATCTTACTACAATAAAGATAGATGGGCTACACGTAATATCATTGCCAGTAATATTGGTTTAACGGCAAAAAGAAGTGACGAAAATCGTTTATTCGTTGCTGTTAGTAATTTGCTTACCACTAACCCGATGGAAGGGGTTGAGTTGGAAGTATTAGATTTTCAGCAAATGTTAATAACCAAGGCGGTTAGCGGCGCAGATGGTTTTGCCGATATTGAATTAAAGCGGAAACCCTATTTACTGATTGCCAAGAATAATAAAGAAAAGGCCTATTTAAGATTAGACGATGGCAGCGCCCTGCCTTTAAGCAGATTTGATGTGAGTGGTGAAGAGGTGAAGAATGGCATTAAAGGTTTCATCTTTGGTGAAAGAGGCGTATGGCGCCCCGGTGATACGATGTTTATCAATTGTATTATTGAAGACAAAGACAAAAAATTGCCCGAAGATCATCCGGTAGAATTTAATTTAATAACACCACAGGGCCAATTATACAAACAGGCATTTCAAAATGGCGCAAAAGATGGCTTTTATTTGTTTAAAACCTTTACCAGCGCTGCGGCGCCCACCGGTAACTGGTTAGCCCGCATTAAATGTGGCGGAGCGGTTTTTGAAAAACGCATTCGCGTAGAAACCGTGATGCCCAATCGTTTGAAAATTAATGTTGATTTTGGTAAGGAAGGTTTGCTTGGAATGGGAGGTGTACATCAAGGTAAATTGCAATCTAATTGGTTGTTTGGTGCACCGGGTAAAGGATTGAAAGCTAAAGTGGATGTAGATTTGAAAGCAAACGGTACACGTTTTTCTAAATTTAAAGATTTTGTTTTTGATAATCCAACTACCGGCTATTCTACCCAAAGTAAAACGATTTTTGATGGTACATTGGATGCTACCGGTTCGGCCAATTTAAAAACCGATTTTGAAACAGATGAAATGGCGCCGGGTATGCTTTCCGCTAATTTATTGGTAAAAGTTTTTGAACCGGGTGGCGCATTTAGCATCGATAATATGAGTATTAACTATAGTCCATTTAATAGTTATGCAGGCTTATTGTTGCCAAAAGGAAATTCGGCCTACGATTTTTTACTATCCGGCCAAACACATACTGCTCAATTAGCCAATGTAGATAGCAAGGGTAATGCTTTGCCAAATACGGAGGTAGAAGTTCAATTCTATAAAATGCAATGGCGTTGGTGGTGGGATAACAATGGCGATAATCTGAGCAATTTTACGCAAGACGAGTATAACAAATTAATAAAGAAAGAAACTGTAAAATTAGTCAATGGTAAAGGCCAATGGAATTTTGGTATTGGTGCGCATGAATGGGGACGTTATCTCATCTTAGTAAAAGATTTAAAAAGCGGCCATATTGCCGGTAAGGTAGTTTTCTTAGATGAGCCGGGATGGCAAAGCAGGGGAGGCGCGGAAGAACAAACCGCAGCTACCATGTTGTCTTTCACTAGTGATAAAGAACAGTATCAAATTGGCGATGAGGTAGTACTAAATATTCCAAGTAGTAAGGGTGGGCGTATGTTGGTTAGTTTGGAGTCGGGCAGTAAGGTAATTCGTGCATTTTGGCAAGAAACCCAGGCAGGTCAAACGCAAGTACGTTTTAAAACAGATGCATCGATGGCACCTAACATTTATGCAACCGTAAGTTTATTGCAACCGCATGCACAAACGGTAAATGATTTGCCCATACGAATGTATGGTGCTATTCCAATTTTTGTGGAGAATAAGAACACGATTTTACGCCCAATATTAGATATACCTGCCACTATTCGACCCGAGCAGCAGGTAAGCATTGCCGTTAGTGAGCAAGATGGTAAGGAAATGAGTTATTCTATTGCTATTGTGGATGAAGGGCTACTAGATCTTACGCATTATAAAACACCTGATCCGCATCGCGCATTTTATGCAAGAGAGGCTTTGGGGGTTAAGAGTTTTGATTTATATGATTATGTTATCGGTGCTTGGGCCGGAGGTATGGATCGAATCTTAACCATTGGCGGTGATGCCGATGGCGGTGTGGTGAAACAAAAAACTGCCAATCGTTTTAAGCCGGTAGTGAAATATTTGGGGCCATTTTATTTGAAAAAAGGACAAACCCAACGTCATCAGTTTAGCCTGCCTTCGTATGTAGGTTCGGTGCGCGCAATGGTTGTTGCTGCGCATGATGGTAGCTATGGATTTACCGAGAAAAATGTGGCGGTTAAAAAGCCTTTGATGCTATTGGCTACGGTTCCAAGAGTGTTAAGCCCCGGAGAAACGATTA
>JBJOQA010000465.1:0-4521 GCA_046050225.1 Bacteroidota bacterium
CAAACGGTTATGTTGAATTTTACGGACAAATGAATGACGGTAGTTTGGATACGCGTTTGTATCGTTATGATTCCTTGCAAATGAATACGCAATGGAGTTTGTATACCGACACGGCCGCTTATTTTTTAACCATTAATAGCGTTTCGGCTAATAAAAGAATTCAAGCCATCGAAAATCCGGTAGCTGCAAATACGCTTTTACCGGAGCCTTATTTTATACACAGTATTCAACGGTTTTTTAAAAATCAGATGAACCCGGGTTATGGGGTTGATTTAGGAGAGTTGGTACACTCGGCGTCTTATGAAACCGGCGAAGGATATTCTAGTACCACTATTGCAAGTGGCGGAACACTTACCGAAACCAATTCAAGTTTGCAAGTTTATGCAAGCGGGCCCACTGCAAACTTTAGCGCTACATTGGCCGGCAATACTGCCATTGCACGTACGGTTACCATTAAGTTGAATAATGTTACCATTGCCACTAAATTGGTTACGGCTTTTGATATTGCACGCATTCAGGTTAATAACATAGCCTTAAGCGCTTTCGCAGGAGATTTGGGTAAAGTAGCTTTTTCGCATAATGGCGCAAGTGATAATATAGTGGTAGCTGATTATCGTATCCAATATCCGCGTCGTTTTCATTTTGGCAATCAAAATTCATTTTACTTTGAAATGCCGGCAAGTACGGCAAAGTATGTAGAGATTTCTTCCTTCGCCTATGGCAATACGCTTCCTATTTTGTATGATATCGCTAATGGTTTGCGCATTGTAGGCGACACCTTGGCCGGTAAAGTGCGTTTTGTTTTGCCCGAGGTAATCAATACCCGAAAAATGTTTTTACAAAGTACGGCGGCAGGTTTGCTAAAATCTATAACCCGATTGCAAGTACGAAATTTTATAGATTATGGCGAGGCACAATATCAAGGTGATTATTTGATGCTGACAGATTCTCTTTTGTTTAACGATGGCAATGGTTCGAATCCGGTAACAGCCTATCAAAATTATCGTTCTTCGGCAGCAGGAGGGGGATATAATGCTAGGGTTTTTGACGTTCAACAACTTGTTGATCAGTTTGCTTTTGGGGTAAAACAACATCCGCTTGCGGTAAGAAATTTTGTTGCATTTGCCATGGCCAATTTTTCGTCACAGCCTCGGTTTTTGTTTTTGATTGGCAAGGGTTTGAAATATACCGAATATCGCAGAAACGAAGCCGATCCTAATATTGCCAAACAGGCGCTCGTGCCTACATTTGGCGATCCTGCATCCGATAATTTATTAACGGCATCTCGTTTAGGCTATGCTCCATTATTGCCCGTTGGGCGATTGTCGGCTATTACGGGCGATGAGGTTAGCATTTATTTAAGAAAGGTGCAGCAATTTGAAGCCGCCCAAGTTAACGAGGATGCTACCCTTGCCGGTAAGGGTTGGATGAAAAATATTGCGCATATCACCGGCGGTTTGGCAGATATTAATCTAGCCGCGCAAATTGGTAGTTATATGATGGATTATGATATCACCGTATCTGATTCATTGTTTGGGGGTAAAGTGTACAACTTTGATAAAAACTCCGGATTGAATACGGCACAGGGAACTAGCAAAACCCTTGATGCGTTGTTTAGCGAAGGCTTATCAGTGTTGAATTATTTTGGGCATTCTTCTCCTAATAGCATAGAATTTAATTTAGATAATCCGCAGAGTTATTCTAACACCGGCCGATATCCGCTGATGATTATCAATGGTTGTAATAGCGGCGACTTGTTTCAATTTGATACCTTACGCGCAATAAGTAAAGGCACGCTTTCTGAAAAATTTGTGTTAGCCGACCAAAAAGGAAGTATTGGCTATATTGCCAGTACACATTTTGGATTGCCTATTCAACTGAACTTTTTTAACACCGAATTCTATCATAATTTTTCGCGCAATTTGTATGGCCAAACATTAGGCGAATTAATGCAGGCGTCCATGCTTTCGATGGTGAATAATTATGTGCCGGCCGATTATATTTCGCAAACACATGTTGAAGAAATTACCTTACATGGCGATCCTGCTTTACGAATTAATCCGCATGTGCAACCCGATTATGTTATTGAAGAAGATCAGGTAAGCTTTAATCCATCGCCTGTAAGCATGGCTGATTATTCAATGGAAATAAAAGCGAAATTTTTCAATATCGGTAAAGCCATACATGATTCTTTTAATGTAAAAATTGAACGAATTACGCCTACAGGTGATACCACATTGATTCAGCAAACGCGTGTACAAGCTACATTGTTTGAAGATAGTATAGTAGTGCAACTTGCATTAAATCCGGCGATTGATAGCGGTACGCATCAAATTAAAGTGAGTATAGATGTGGCGAATACCATTGCAGAGGCGAATGAAAATAATAATTCCATTACCAAGTCTTTTACCATTGTAGCAGATGAAATAAGGCCAATATATCCTTATACGTTTGCCGTGGTACATCAACAAAATGTAACCTTGGTGGGGTCGGTGGCCAACCCTTTGGCATCGGTAAAAACGTATGTGATGGAGATGGACACCACCGAAAAATTTAATTCTCCCATTAAAATTACACGACAAGTAACCGATAGTGGCGGGGCTATTCGTTTTAAGCCTCAGGTAAATTTGCAAGATAGCACTGTGTATTACTGGCGTGTTGCCGTTGGCCCTGTTACTGCTGCTACCCATTGGCTAAATAGTTCATTTGTTTATATCGCCGGTGGGGCAGATGGCTTTAATCAATCGCATTATTTTCAATACAAAAAAAATGAAGAAGTTGGTTTGGCGGTTGATAGCAATACTTATCGGTTTAATTTTAATCCTCGTACCCGGAAGTTATTAATTAGAACCGGCTTGTATCCCTATTACGATTGGGATCAAATCAATGTAAATTTAGATAATGAACAATTAGACGAATATGGTTGCAGGTATCGCTCCATTCAAATTATGGTATATGATTCTTTAACTATGCGCCCATGGGTAAATACTAATAGCGGTTCGTTTGGTAGATTTGGAAGCTGGCCGGTTTGCAGCGGAACGAGTAGAAACTTTTTTGAATTTCCATATTACGATAGTAGTTATCGCCGTAAAGCCGCCGAATTTTTACAAAATATTCCTAACGGTTTATATGTGTCTATAACCAACTTAGGTTGGAATTTTGATAATAATTATTTCATAGATAAATGGAAAGCTGATACAGTAAATGCCGGTAGCGGTAAATCGTTGTGGCATCGCTTTCATCAATTGGGGTTGCATAAAATTGATTCTTTTACTCGCAATGTTCCTTTTTTATTTTTATTTAAAAAGGGCGATACTACGGCCTTTATACCTCGGCAAATTGTGGGTGAAAAAGATAATAGTTATATCGCGGCATCATTTTTTATTGAAGGTCAAGAAACTGCAGGTACCATTACTTCTCCTTGGATTGGCCCTGCCTATAATTGGGGCCATTTTAAATGGGAGGAGGAATTGCCGGTATCATCTGCTACAACCTACAAGCATTTTGAAATTATCGGGCGTGATTTGGAAGGTGTAGAATCTGTTTTGGCTACGGTATATCAAGCAAAAGATACCTTGATTGATTTTATTGATGCATTCTCTTATCCTTATTTGAAAATGCGCATGTATAATGAAGATATACAGAATGGAAAAACTGCCCAGTTGAAATATTGGATGATTACATCCGATAATGTACCCGAAGGGGTGGTTTCACCTAATATGGGCTACTACTGTCCTGATAGTTTATTGGTAACCGATTCGTTGCATTTGCGTGTAGCTTTTGCCAATGTGAGTGATTATGCATTTGATAGTATTCGGGTTCGGCTTTCGATAACCAATCAGGCGGGCAATGTTAGCTGGTTTTATAACAAAAATAATGGCGCACGTTATCAACCGGCTAATCCGGGTGATAGTATTATACTTTCTTTTGATATTGCGATGACTGATTATTTTGGGGATAATTTATTGCAATTAGAAGTAAATCCTAATAACGATCAACCAGAATGGCAGCACTTTAATAACTACCTATTTAAAAAAATATATGTAGGTGCTGCGCCGGTTTGTCCGGGTTCAAATGCACAGTTTGTTATAGCCGGTAATCACCTTACACATTCCCTGCAATGGCAGGTAAACATGGGAAATGGGTTTGAAGATTTAGTAAACAATAGCTTGTATAGCGGGGTGCAAACTGATACGCTTCAAATTATTGCGCCACCTACTAATATGTACGGAAATATTTATCGTTGCGTTATTAGAGAAGGGCAACAGATTTCATATAGCAATTCGTATCGTTTGCGCTTTGCAGTTAGTTGGAGGGGAACTTTAGGAACTGCTTGGGAAGAAAGTGCTAATTGGCAATGCGGGGTTTTGCCGGATGCTAATACAGATGTAACGATTTCCCCTGCTGCTGTAGAATTTCCTATAATTGGCGAAGGTGTAAATGCTATTTGCCGACAATTGCATTTGCAGCGTGGTGCAACCTTGAAGGTTAGTACGGGTGCTCATTTAATTATTACCGGAA
>JBJOQA010000466.1:0-7777 GCA_046050225.1 Bacteroidota bacterium
GATGCATGGCATAATGCATCATATCATAAATCAAATACCCCAATAAAAAACCGGCAAAAAAGCCAAACAAGCCAGGAGCCGGCAATAGCAATTTGAATAAAAAAAAGAAGAAAGTTGCTAATGGAATACTTGCGCTTGGCGGCATTACTAATCTTTTTTTATCACGCGGATAGTCATGATGCACACCGTGAAAGATAAAGTGAATGCGCTTTCCAAAATTTGAGGTAGGATGAAAATGAAACACAAAACGGTGTACAACATATTCAGTTAATGTCCAAACAAATATGCCCGACACAAACAAACCTCCAAAAACCAACAAGCCTAAACCTTGCGAAAAAGCAAGATAAATCAGATAGCTAATAACCGGAATAAAAATGAAAAGAGGTACCGTGAAATGCACTTTATATAAACTATTCAAAAATTTGTTCTCAAACAACTGAATCGACTCTTCTGAATTGGAAACATAATTCTTTTTCATAAAAACTATTTTTCAAAAAATGGAAATCTTAAACTTTCAAACGTTCACGCATCGGTGCTTTCGTAACAGGATCATACCCGTTTAATTCGTAGTATAAAACATTGGGCGACCAAAAAGTTCCGCCATCTATTTTAATAAATATATAATTTAAAATGGCCCAAGCTCCATTTACTTTGGCATGTACATGCCATTTTTTATCGTTACCCAAAATGAGGTACATTTTGTTCTTCTTATAGGATACAAAACTAAATTCATAGTAAGTAGGCGATATCTTTTTCACCTTCACCCCATAGGCAAACTTTCGTTGAATATAATTTAGCTCTTGCTTTTGGCCTTGTTCGGTATATCTTATCCAATAAGGATGAATAGGCTCCTCCTCATCTAAAACCCCATTCTTTAGATTAATTTCATAAACAATGGTATTCGTATTAGACGTACGCTGCATATAAAACAACTGCGTGGGCGTGGTGGGCGGAACCGGAAAACCGGGCTCTTGCGCCAAAACAAATAACGGAAAAAAAACAAGCGTAAATATTACCCAACGCTTTATAATTACAATCATGATTTCTTCTCTTTTAAATCTAAAAATTTTTTTGCGTCTAACAAACGCTTGATGGCAGTCATATTTGACAACACAGCCATCACAGTTAATGGAAGTGTAAACACGGTCATGGTTTCAAATACATGAAATGGAAATCCATCAATGAAAAGCTTATAATCGCCACCAATGAAATGTGCCGTTATGCCACAGGCTAACGCAGAAACACCGGTTAAAATCACACGTTCGGGCCTTTGCATCAGTCCTCCCTTATTTTCAATACCTAAACCTTCACTTCTTGCACGCGTATAACTTACCATCATAGACCCAATTAAAGCGATAAACGCTGTAAGCGAACTCAAAAAATAATGATGGGCTATTAAATAATAACATATGCCTAAAAACATCACCAACTCACTATAACGATCTAAAACCGAATCAAATAAAGCACCAAAGGTGGATGACATATTACCTAAACGGGCTACTTGCCCATCTAACATATCAAACAAGCCTGCAAACAAGATTAATGCACCTGCCCAACCAACATACGATAAATCGCCGCGATTACCTTCTTCTGCCCCAATGATAAAAATGATGGCGACGCCAATATTTAACACTAAGCCGGTTAAAGTAACCAGATTAGGCGTAAATCCAATTTTAATTAAGAATTTCACAAATGGATTAATCACTTTGTAAATACCCAATTGTGCTTGATCTCTAAATGTTTTTTGTTTTTCGCTCATAAATATAATCTTAGAAGTCGACCCGAATTCTGGTACGCAATGCCCATTTCACTACATCCGGGTTATTCAAATAATTGAAGCGTTTTACCACGTCAATTCTCAATAATTTAAAAATGTTTGCCACCCCTACACTTGCCTCCAAATAAGGCCCGTCGTTTAACTTATAGGTATATGGTACACCCGTTGAACTATATTTAGGAAAGTTGTATAATCCGCCGGAAACATTTGGGTTATTTTCATCTCTCAAGTCGCCGTACAAAGCTTTTAAACTTGCTACTTCTCTTAATTTCAAACGCTTTAAAAGCGGGAATTTATTAAAGAAGAAACCGTTTAAATAAAGGTCGATACTCGTTGCTGCATACCGATCACTTACAAACTCCATAAAGTTCATCATGTTATAAGAGTTCAACTGATATGCATAGGTTTGGTTAGCACGATGAATGGTTAACAATGGAAAAGGTACTTTGCCAAACAAATAACTTCCCTCCAGCGAAATATCGGCATAACCTAATTGCGACATATAGAAACGTTTATTGGCGCCAAAAGTTACTTTTTGATAATTATATTCACTACCCAAAATTCCTTTCATCCCCAAGTCTAACTTTACGGTAAAGATGGGATACTTGTTGATAATGGGTTTCCGGAAGTTTTTACCTTGATAAAATTGTTCATTGGGTGCCCAACGTAATTCGGTATTTAATTCAGTAGTATTAATATCCTTAACGGGAATAGCAGTACCTGTTGCATCTTTTTGTTCAAAATACAAATCTCCGGCCGGTGTAGAAACCGTATTGTGCAATCGTGCACTGATGCGCAAATTTTTTCCAAATTCTTTGATGTATTCAATCTTAAACACACGGTTGTACAACCATTTACGATTATTACCGCGTTTAATGGATAAGAAGAAGTTATCTTCAGAAGCAAACAATAAATCTTGTCCCGGAATTTTGGTGTCGTACTGATAAAACACTTTGACATAATCTAACGGATAGGCAAAAATGGATTTCCCATTAAATGAATAGGCTGCACCGCCAAAGTACTTGTATACTTTATCTTTAAAGCCATAGGCAAGATATCCTTCCAAATAAAAATGGCGACTAAATTCCGGAATCGTTCTTCCCCCTACCCTTAAACGAAAACCTTCAATAGGCGTCCATGCGTAAAAGGTATTGGTATTTCCTAATTCAAACCAACCAAATTTTTTGTAGCCCGAGAATATAATCATCGCCCATTGGGTAAGATTTTTGAAGGATTTCATATTCTTCAAACTATCAATATTGGTATAGATTTTTGACTCAATTTCTGATAATTGAGTATGTCTTTTTTCTCTCCAATATTTATCGGATTGTTGATTACCGTTACTCAAATTCACTAGGTCTTTGCCTTGATAAATACTATCTGCTGCCGGTTGATTAATTTTAAAATCTTTAAATGATACCGTACGTTCGCCTACAATTCCACCTGAAGAACCTTGCGTGATGGCAAACTCGGCCAACATGCTACTTTTAATAACATGGAAGCGACCATCAGCCGGATTTTTTTCAAAATCTTGTTCAATTTTTAATTGACGTGTCCAGTTTAAATTCGCTTTTTTACTTACGCCCATATCAATTTTTTGAACCCCGTAATTACCGTCTAAGGTAATATACATGGTACCCTTAAATAATAAGTCGGCGCCATTTTTAGGTGAAAAGGTTAAGCGAATTAATTTTACCCCATCCACTTCTGTGGTATCTCTGATATAAAAGCGATAAAAAGTGGGTGCCATATCAGCGATAGGGCTTAAAAATTGCGTGGTTAAGATTTGAATATTATTATCATAGATATTAATATCCGCATACAATCTTTTTAAATAATTAGTGATTCCGTTATCATCCAAAAAATCGCCGTAATTAACTTTTTTCTCTGCTAGGATATAGGTTTTATTTTTTTCGGGATCCTTCTTGTAGTAGCGATTGGCAATCTTTTCTTCTAAATAAATGGGCAATAAAGATTTACCCTCAATTTTAGTAGTATCAACATTTTCAATGATGAATTTATATTTCCTGAATAAGCGATTGTTTGCAATTTTTTCAGGTTTGTTAGACATAGAAAGTTCTAACTTTTCATACTCTTCATATTGAACATAATCGTAAGCAGTAATGTTGTTCTTTTTTTTATTCTCAATCACTTTCTCAATCAACTCAACTGCGGGATTATTCTTATTACGATATTTACTTCTTTTCGTTTTAATAACCACCGATTTCATGGCACCTACTTGTTCTAATTCAATGCCAATAACTTGTTCTTTAAGCGGTGTAATTTTTCTTGTTACTTTTTTATAACCTACATAAGTAACTACTACGGTAGTTAACTTTCCATTTACGGTACTTAGATAAAAATTACCTTCATTATCGGTGTTAACACCTTTACCGCCTTCAAAATACACACTTACAAAAGCCATCGGTTCTTTTGTAATTGCATCTCTCACTGATCCTTTTACTACAGTTATATTTTGTGCCGCAGCTTCCTGTGCACCACATATGATTAAGGTTAAAAAAAGGCTATAAACTAATCTACTAAATCGTGTTCTCATTTTTCTTTAAGTTTCTGAATACATAGTTTTTTTGCATCGGATAATTGTAACCGAAAGCCACCGAAACCGAAATAATTATTTTTGCCCAGATATAATGCAACCCAACTAATTTGATTAATACATAATTGCCTATTGCATTCAGCAAGAAATTACCCGACCAGGTGATCAAATATCTTGTACTCAGGCGAATAAGTGGTAAACCAGCAGCATCAAATGCCCAATATCTTCCCAGCAAAAAATTCAAAATTCCACCGGCAATTGTTCCTAATACATTGGCTACAACTTTATCGGTTTTGAGATATTGCGCGCAAATAAATGCGATACAAAAATCAAAAGCAGTTGCAACAATGGCTGCGATATTTGCTTTTATAAATTGTTTCATCTTTTTAATATTTCATAAAGTAGATGAACAACTGTGTAACTACCAAGCCATAAAAGCCGGCTAATAAATCATCTGCCATTACCCCCCATCCTCCTGGAAATTTCTCCATTTTTCGAACGCCCAGTGGTTTGGCAATATCAAAAAAACGAAAAGCGATGCAACCTACTACCAATACAGGCAGTTGTTTAGGTGCATATAATAAAGTCAAAGCCATACCGGCCACTTCATCAATCACTACGCGATAACTGTCTTTTCCCCATTTGGGCTCCACTTCATTGCCACTAACAATGCCTAAAATAGTTATCGCCGATAATACCAACCATTGCCAGTTGCTGCTACTGTAGCCGGAAGGCAGCAAGTACCAAAGTATACAAAAGAAAACTGCAGCAACGGTGCCACCGCCTTTTCTTATATATCCTATTCCAAATACAGAAGCAACAACTGCAAACATGGTAGGTTAAATATTATAATGATTCCATTAATTCTTGATAGTAATCAAGACCTAAATGGGTAATCAAATCTTCGCCCATAATATGACGCAAAGTATTTTGCAACTTCATCAATTGTTTGAAGATATCATGCTCAGGACTCAAACCAGGCAAGGTTTGTGGTGATTTGTAGTAGAATGACAACCATTCTTGAACGCCACTCATACCTGAACGCTTCGCTAAATCACTGAACAAAGCCAAATCCAAAACAATTGGAGCTGCTAAGATTGAATCACGACACAAGAAGTTGATTTTGATTTGCATTTCATAACCTAACCAACCGAAGATGTCGATATTATCCCAGCTCTCTTTATTATCGCCACGCGGAGGATAATAGTTAATACGCACTTTATGGTGCATATCACCGTATAAATCAGGATTCGTTTCTGGGCGGAAGATTTCATCCAAAACGCTCAATTTAGAAACTTCTTTAGTTTTGAAATTATCCGGATGATCTAATACATAACCATCGCGGTTACCCAAGATATTGGTAGAGAACCAACCTCTAACGCCCAAAGCTCTTGCATGTAAACCCGGAGCCAAGATGGTTTTCATTAAAGTTTGACCTGTTTTGAAATCCTTACCGCTAATTGGGGTTTCGGTTTGTTTGGCCAATTCAATTAATGCCGGAATATCTACTGTTAAGTTTGGCGCACCGTTTGCAAATGGAACACCTAATTTTAAAGCAGCGTAAGCATAGATCATACTTGGTGCGATCAAGCTTTCGTTGTTTTTTAAAGCTGCTTCAAAGTTTTCAACTGTTTCATGAATTTCGGTTGCAGAAATATACTTTTCAGTACTACCGCACCAAACAATTACCACACGATTACAATTGTTTTCAACTTTAAATCGCTCGATATCTTCCATTACTTGTAATGCAAGATCATATTTGGTAGCACCTGTTTTAACATTTTTACCATCGATATTGCTTACATAAGAATGATCAAAAACTGCTTTCATTGGTTTGATCGCTTCTAATTCAGCTTTGATGCTCAACAATAATGAAGGTTCTAACACCTTTGCATTAACAGCAGCTTCGTAAACATTATCTTCATATATATCCCATCCACCAAATGCGATATCATTTAAATCGGCCAACGGAACAAATTCTTTGATCTTTGGCATTCTGTTTTCTGTTCTTTTACCCAAACGGATATTGCTCATTTGAGTTAAGGAACCAATTGGTAAAGCGAGTCCCTTTTTAACGCTTTCTACACCAGCAATGAACGTGGTGGCTACCGCGCCCAATCCCGGAATCAGAATTCCTAACCTTCCTTCTGCGGGAATTACATGTTGTTTCATACTCTGTTTTTTATAAATAAAAAATTAAATCCAATTATTTTGTTGATACCATTTGAGGGTATCTTCCAACCCTTTATCCAATTTAAATTGAGGTTCAAAACCCAATTCGTTTTTTGCTTTTTCAATGGAACAAACCCAATTTGTTGCGGTTAGTTCTGCCAGTTTTTCGGTATTGAATATGGAGGCCTTATTCAACATACGATGCCAAACATCTGATGCTTTTGCAGCCACTTTTACCAAACCTAAAGGCAAATGAATACGCTTTGCTTTAAGCCCAAGTTGTTGCTGCGTTAGATCTGCCAACACATATCTACCATAAGCATTACCATCAGAAATATGATAGGTACCGTTTACTTGTAATGCTAAACTCTTCACCGCAATAGCCGCTACATCTCTTCCATGTACAAAACTCAACTGCTGCTCAATTTTGCCGATATAAGGATCCCATCCCTTTTTTACCATTTTCACCAACATAAAAATATCCTTCTCACGCGGACCGTAAATTGCAGTAGGACGCAATATGATAGCCGATAGTTTAATATCCCTTAGCTTTTCTTCTGCAAGTAACTTACTTCTTCCATAAGCCGTTACCGGTTGCGGAACTGTTTTTTCGGTAAGCAATTCCGCAGCATTGGTAGATGGACCAACTGCAGCTAAACTACTTATCAATACAAACTTGCGTAAACCGAGATGTTGCTTGGCTGCCATCCCCAGTTGAGCAGTTATAGTAGCATTGGTAGCATCATATTCGGCCTGCGACTTTGCCTTAGTTTGTCCGGCGGCATGTATGATATAATCAATACCTTCCGATTGTAAAAGAACTGTGATAGCCGCGGGATTGTTATAATCCAATGCTACCTGTTTGATGGGTAGATGAGCTAAATGTTTTAAGTTACTAGATTTACGAACTGCAGCAACTACTTCAAAACCTTGTGCCAACGCCTCTTCGATGAGGTGAAAACCCAAGAAGCCGGTTGCTCCTGTTATTAAAACCCTTTTACTCATATACTTTTTACTAAAACCCTATATTTTTTATACGCCTCTGCTTTCAGATTTTTCAATCCGTTATTCATTAAATCGTTGTGTTCTAAAATCCAAGAAGCTTCTCCACCACGAATACCTTTCTTCATCGCTTTTTCAATAATATCTGCGTAGAAATAAGCCTCTACACCTGCACGGCGATGTTCTTCTGTAATGCCTAATGCTAACACACGCACATAATCCACTTTCTTTAAACCAAATAACAGTTTAAAAATGCCAAAGGGGAACAA
>JBJOQA010000467.1:0-12954 GCA_046050225.1 Bacteroidota bacterium
GAATAAAACAATTTTGATTGGTGCAATTGCTTTTGAAATAAAGGATTGAATATTTGCTTTTAACAGTTGAAATATGAAATAGGCGAATGTTTAATAAAACATAGCCGTATTCGCTCAATCATTAAATGATAACCTTAATAATAATAAATTAAATAGTATATGAGTAACTCAAATGAAAGTAAATGTCCGTTTCCACACGGGCAAATGAAGCAAACTGCAGGAGCAGGAACTTCCAATAAAGATTGGTGGCCTAATCGCTTAAATCTTGGCATTTTGCGTCAACATTCTTCATTGTCAGATCCCATGGGAGATGGGTTTAACTATGCAGAAGCATTTAAGAAATTAGACTTGAAAGCTCTTAAGAAAGATATTTTTGAATTGATGACCACCTCGCAGGAGTGGTGGCCGGCCGATTACGGCCATTATGGTCCATTGTTTATACGTATGGCATGGCATAGTGCGGGTACCTATCGAATTACCGACGGTCGCGGTGGAGCAGGAACGGGCAATCAGCGTTTTGCGCCGGTAAACAGTTGGCCGGATAATGGCAATTTAGATAAAGCTCGTTTTCTACTTTGGCCAATCAAACAAAAATATGGTAACAGCATTTCTTGGGCTGATTTAATGATTTTAGCCGGTAATTGTGCTTTAGAGTCAATGGGTTTTAAAACATTTGGTTTTGCCGGTGGACGTGAGGATGTTTGGGAGCCTGAACAAGATATTAACTGGGGTAATGAGATTGAATGGTTAGGCGATAAGCGCTATAAAGGCGATCGCGAATTAGACAATCCATTAGCCGCTGTACAAATGGGTTTGATTTATGTAAATCCGGAAGGACCTAATGGCAATCCCGATCCAGTTGCATCTGGCAGAGATATTAGAGAAACATTTGCACGCATGGCGATGAATGATGAGGAAACCGTTGCGCTTGTAGCAGGTGGACATACTTTTGGTAAAGCGCATGGTGCCGCAAGTGCAACCCATGTTGGTCGTGAGCCTGAAGCAGGAAGTATCGAACAAATGGGAATGGGTTGGAAAAATAGTTATGGAACCGGTAAAGGTGGTGATACCATCACCAGTGGTATTGAAGGGGCATGGAAACCCAATCCAACAACCTGGGATAACGGTTATTTTGAAACCTTATTCAAATATGAGTGGAAATTGACCAAAAGTCCGGCCGGTGCGCACCAATGGACGCCAACCGACGAAGCTGCGGCAACTACCGTGGTGGATGCACACGATGCAAATAAGTTTCATGCACCAATGATGACTACGGCAGATATGGCCTTAAGGATGGATCCTGCCTATGAAAAAATTTCTCGTAAATTCTTAAATGATTTTGATGCATTTGCCGATGCATTTGCAAGGGCTTGGTTTAAGTTGACTCACAGAGATATGGGGCCGATTGCACGCTACTTAGGAGAAGAAGTACCTGCTGAAACATTGATTTGGCAAGATCCGATTCCGGTTAACCAAAGCGAATTAAATGACAGCGATATCCAAACGTTAAAAGGTAAAATCTTAGCGGCAGGATTTTCGGTTGCTCAATTGGTGTCTACTGCTTGGGCCTCTGCTTCAACTTTCCGTGGTTCCGACAAGCGTGGAGGTGCAAATGGTGCTAGAATTCGTTTAGAACCGCAAATTAATTGGGAAGTTAATAATCCGGCGCAACTGAAAGTAGTTTTGGCGGCTTACGAAAAAATTCAACAAGAGTTTGATAAGTATGTTTCTATCGCAGATCTAATTGTTTTAGGTGGATGTGCTGCAATTGAACAGGCTGCTAAAAAAGCAGGTTATAATGATGTTGTTGTTCCGTTTACAGCCGGGAGAGGCGATGCAACGGCTGAACAAACTGATGTAGCTTCTTTTGCTGTTTTGGAACCTAAAGCGGATGGTTTTAGAAATTATAAAAATGCTGCTTGTACTTCCATTACAGAGGAATTGTTGATTGATAAAGCGCAACTTTTAAATTTAACAGCTCCTGAAATGACCGTATTAGTGGGCGGGTTAAGAGTATTGAATGCAAATTTTGACGGTTCAAAATACGGCGTTTTAACCGCTACGCCTGAAACTTTAAATAATCACTTCTTTGTTAACTTGTTAGATTTAGGCATTACTTGGAAGGCGACCAATGACAAAGGTGAAATTTTTGTTGGGTCAAATCGAATTACAGGAGAACCTAAATGGGCAGCCACCAGAGCTGATTTGATTTTTGGTTCAAACTCTGAATTGCGCGCTATTGCAGAAGTGTATGCATGTAATGATGGACAGGATAAGTTTGTACATGATTTTGTTGCAGCTTGGAATAAGGTGATGAACTTGGATCGTTTCTAAATAGAGAAACCTTTTTGATACTAGCGCTTCCATGAACATGATTGAATAAAATGATGTTTTGGAAGCGTTAGTTTTTTTACAACTTATATGTTTGTTGGTTAAGTTTACCGCAACTTAAATAGGGCGACATCCAATAAATTTCATTTAATAAAAAAAGCCGATAACCATATGGTTATCGGCTTTTTTTATTCGTTCAACTTATTTAAACCAGCATGGTTACCGGATTTTCTAAGAAGCGTTTCAATGTTTGTAAGAAGGATGCTGCTACGGCACCATCAACGCTGCGGTGATCGCTGCTTAAAGTAACCTTCATCACGTTGGTAAAACCAAAACCTTCTCCTTTACGAACCACTACTTCTTTAATGGCACCTACAGCCAAAATAGCACTGTCGGGCGGATTAATGATGGCCGTGAATTGTTCAATATCCATCATGCCAAGGTTAGAGATAGTAAACGTGTTACCCGTAAATTCGGCCGGTTGCAATTTTTTATCTTTTGCCTTGCCATATAATTCTTTGGCATCTGCAGCAATTTGCGATAATGATTTTTGATCGGCAAAGCGAATTACCGGAACAATCAAACCATCCGGCATTGCAACCGCAGATCCTATATGTACATGGTGGTTTTGACGGATGAAATCGCCCATCCAACTGCTGTTTACATCAGGATGTTTGCGCAATGCCATAGCACTTGCTTTAATCACCATATCGTTAAAGGAAATCTTAACCGGACTAACGTCGTTCATCGCTGCGCGTGCAGATATGGCGTTGTCCATATTGATTTCCATTGTTAAATAAAAATGCGGTGCGCTGAATTTACTTTCACCTAAACGGCGAGCAATTACTTTGCGCATTTGTGTTAATGGAATATCTGTAAAGCCTTCCGCGCCGCCGGTATAAGCTGGGGCAGCGGCAGCCGGTGCTGCAGTTGTTGCTGCTTTAGGAGCTGTAGCCGCAGTTGGTACAAAACTATCGATATCTCTTTTGGTGATACGGCCATTATCGCCGGAACCACTTACCTGACGCAAATCAATGCCTTTTTCAGCGGCTAATTTTTTAGCTAACGGCGACGCTTTAACACGTTGGTCGCTATCGCTACTCACCGTATTTACTACTGTTGTTGCAGGAGCAGCATCTGCGCTTGCAACGGTAGGTGCACTTGCTGCTGCTGTTACACCTGCGTTGGCGCCTGATTTTTCTGCAGCAACATAAGCGCTTACATCTGTACCGGCTTTACCGATAATAGCAATGATTTCATTGATTTTAGCAGCATTTCCGGCTTCAACGCCAATATATAACAAAGTTCCTTCTTCATATCCAACTACTTCCATGGTGGCTTTGTCGGTTTCAACATCAGCCAAAACATCATCCGATTTTACAAAATCGCCTAATTTCTTATTCCAAGAAACGATTTTGCCTTCTGTCATGGTATCGCTCAATAAAGGCATTCTAATTTCTTTAGCACCCTCTGGTAAGCTAACTTTTGCAGCAGTACTTGCAACAGGAGCGGGGCTTACTTCGGCAACAGGTGCAGGACTTACTGCTGCTGCGCCGGCACCGGCCAATGCGCTTTGGTAATCTTCACCGGCATTACCAACTACTGCTAAAACACCATCAACAGCAATTGATTTACCTGCATCTACGCCAATATATAACAACGTTCCGGTGTTGTAACTTTCCAATTCCATGGTCGCTTTGTCGGTTTCAACATCTGCCAACAAATCGCCCGGCTTGATTTTATCGCCTACTTTTTTGTGCCACGCTACTATTACCGCTTCCGTCATAGTATCACTCATCCGAGGCATGCGAATTACTTCTGCCATAATTGATAATTTCTAATTTTTTATTTTGAGTGCCGAAATTAATGCAAAAAAGGTAAAAACTGCGTGTAGATTCGAAAACAGAAGGGGCAAAATGCCCTGATTTTTCATTTTGTAGCAAATTTTACCGCTATTTGTCCAAAATAATATACAAATTGCCCTGGATAGCCAATTATTGGCAACGATTGCGTTATTCTAAGTCCAATTTTAAACGATCACGTAATTCTTGAACTAAAGGAAATTCTTCCACCATTTTTAGATAAATCTGTTTACGTGTAAGCGTTACTTCCTGAGGCGTCGGGTCTTCCGGTTGCTCCTCAACCTGAATCTTGTAGGTAAGCGTACGGTCGTTAAACCAACCTTGCATATGCAGAATAAGCTCCGCTCTTTCATTTTCAATAAACGACTTATTGATTTCGCTAATAGCGGTAATCTCAAAACTATTTGAGTTAATTACCTGCAGTTTTGCAACCTGAAAGTTAGAAACCCCTGTATTGTTGTTTACTTGCTTTAATTTTTCAATAAACGCTTCCCACGCTTGTTGGAGTCGTTCCATCTCTACCGGAATGGGTAATACTTCGCTATTTGATTGCTGTGCTACCTTTTGCCTAATTTTTGATAATGACCCTAAAGAAACCGAAGGGATTATGGGGGGCACCGTTGAGGTTGCTGTTGTATTAGGCGGCATCGGGGAATTCACTACGGGCTTTGTTATAGCGGTAGTGGGAGGTGGTTGAATCGGTGTTTGAATCACCAACTTAGCTCCTTCAGCGGGTTGAGTCGCCGCAGTTTGGGTAGACTTAACAACGGGCAGTGCTCTAAATTTGAGCGATTTACTAGCTGCCGTTAGTTTTTTTTTTATTACGCCTTCGTCGTTTTGTATTAATTCAAGTGCTTGCTGCAGATAACATAGTTTTATTAACATCAATTCTACATGTAATCGTTTATTACGTGCTTGCTTGAAATTGATTTCTGCTTCATTCAATATGTTGAGGGCACTTACCACAAAACCATTGTTCGTGCTTTCTGCTGCCTTTAAATATTTTTGTTTAAAATCGTCGGCTACCTCTAATAAGGTTAATACGCGTGGGTCGCTACTAACCATAATATTGCGTAAAAATTCGGCAAAACCATTAATGACAGTATCGCCTTCAAAGCCTTTTCTATTTATTTCATCATACATCAGTAATGCACTTCCTACATCCTGTGTTTGAATGAAATCGAATAGTTTAAAGTAGTAATCTTCATCTAAAATGTTGAGATGCTCTAAGGTGTTTTTGTAAGAAACTTCACCATTGGTAAAACTCACAATTTTATCTAAAATACTGAGTGAATCGCGCATGCATCCCTCACTCTTTTGCGCAATGAGGTGAAGCGCAATTTTTTCAGCATTAATGGTTTCTTTTTCGCATATTTCTTGCAGATGTTCTACCGTATCATTGTTGGTAATACGCTTAAAATCGAAAATTTGACATCTACTTAAAATGGTTGGAAGAATCTTATGTTTTTCAGTGGTTGCTAAAATGAAAATCGCATAACTAGGCGGTTCTTCCAATGTTTTCAAAAAGGCATTAAATGCCGCAGCACTCAACATGTGAACCTCATCCACAATATAAACTTTGTATTTCCCGGCCTGTGGTGCAAATCGAACTTGCTCTACCAAGCTACGAATGTCATCAACCGAGTTATTACTGGCAGCATCTAATTCATGAATATTTAATGAACCCCCTCCATCGAAAGCCGTGCAGCTAGAACAAGTGTTGCAAGCTTCACCGTCTTTACCCGGGTTTTCGCAATTAATGGTTTTTGCCAAAATACGGGCGCAGGTAGTTTTACCTACACCACGTGGACCGCAAAACAAAAATGCATGTGCTAATTGATTGTTTTTGATGGCATTTTTAAGGGTGGTGGTGATATGGGCCTGCCCAACCACGGTTCCAAAGTTCTGTGGGCGATATTTCCTTGCTGATACTACAAAATTTTCCATCGGCTGCAAGTTAATAAATTAACTCAAATGCAAATGATTGGTTTCTTTCCTCCTAAATTGTTGATGGTTGCACAAAACTTGATAAGTCTCAGTTGCAACATTGATTAACGTTGGTTTTTAGGCCGAAATATGCCAATAGTTTTGAATTCTGAAGCAGAACTGGCATATTTCAATTGTCTACAATCCCATTTTTAGCCGGAAAAACTGCTTCTTCCATAGCTTATGCATCGGATATCCTCTGCATTTTTGCTGCTGCTTATCATGAGCGCTGTTGCAGTGTTTTGGAAAAATTCAAATATTTTCAGTTTTGCAGGTTCAAATCAAGGGTCTTCTTTTGAAAAATTGGTTGATGGTAATGCGCGCTTTGCGAAGTTTTCGCCTACCCATCCCGATGAAAGTAAAAAGCATCTAAAAGAATTAGCAGATGGACAGCACCCGTTTGCAGTTATTGTATGTTGCTCTGATAGTAGAGTTTCGCCCGAATTGTTATTTGATCAAGGCGTAGGTGATTTGTTTGTAATTAGAACCGCCGGAAATTTAATTGGACCGATGGAAATGGGAAGTATCGAATATGCAGTAGAGCATTTGGGTGCAAATTTAGTTGTAGTGATGGGGCATGAAAAATGCGGAGCGGTAAAAGCAATGATTGAAGGTGGCCATCCGCACGGACATATCAGAGATATTGTGGATAGTTTAAGTGCAGAAGAAGAAATTAAAGCAATTCCTGTTTCTGATGTAAATCGTTTAGATGATTGTGTGAAAGCCAATGTTAAACATGGTATTCACCAATTACAAACCGGCTCCGAAATCATCCGCGAGAAACTTGCTAGTAAAGAACTTACTATTGTAGGCGCTCGTTACGATTTGGATGATTTAAAAGTAAGTGTAATTCAATAATGATTTTTTATTGAATCATTGGGTGTCGTACAAATCTTTTGTTGCGATCAAATAAATATCGGAATGTGGTGAGCTGTCTACTTTGAAAAGTTTCGCCCAATCCTTCAACGATATTGATCATTTTAGGATTAAAGTCGCCAATCCATTGCATTTCATATTGCGTATAAGGGCAATTGTTGGTTTGAAAATACTTTCGGGCCGACTCTCCAATAATGTAGGCATCTATCCCTTTTCCTTGCCATTCGGGCACCACACCAAATACCAAACCGTTGAATTTTTTATTAGAAACAAATGTTTTAAGCATCAGGAAATACAACTGATGAAAGATGCTAAACTTTCCATTCAAATATTTAAACCATTGATTTAAATCAGGGAGGTTTACAAACATGGCGATGGGAGCGTCTTCATAATAGGCAAACCATACCAGCTTTGGATTCATAATGGGCAGCATCTTTTTAAAAAGAATTAATGCTTGCTCCTTGGAAAGTTCTTTCATGCCACCATGGCCTGCCCATGCTTTATTGTAAACGGTTACAAAATCTTGCGCGTATTTTTCTACTTTGTTTTTTTCAAAATGTTTAGTGCAAAAACCCGGCTTATCAAGGTATTGGGCATGTCGATCATGAATTTTAGCTTGTAAGGGCTTTTTAGGATCTAAACTATAACAGAGCTGATTATAAAAGGGTAGAAAACCATAGTTTTTTAATAGCTCAACATAGTAGGGGGGATTGTAATTCATGCAATAAAGCGGTTCGTCGAATCCTGCAGTTACTAAACCCCACCAACGATCGCGCTCTCCAAAATTAATAGGGCCGTCCATGCTTTGCATACCTTTTTCTAAAAGCCAGTTTTTTGCAGTATCTAACAATAAATTGGCTGCGTCTTGTTGATTGATGCATTCAAAAAATCCCATGCCGCCAGCCGCTACATCATCCCCTTTATTTTTGTATTTTTTGTTAACAAATGCCGCAATTCTTCCAATTAATTTACCGGTATCATCCAATAATATCCAACGGATAGTTTCGCCAAAACGATAGGCTTTGTTTTTGTTTTGGTCAAAAACATCGTTAATGTCTTTGTCTAAAGGGCGAATCCATTTTGAATCGTTGGCGTATAACTGAACGGCAACTTCAATGAATTTTTTTTCGGTGTCTTTGGCGTTAACAACAATCAATTGCATGCTAAAAATTGAAGGACAAAGTTACGTGCCCACTTTGAATTATAAAACGGTACGATTAGCCCAAAAATAAAAATCCTCGGCTTTGCACCGAGGATTTTTGTTATTTGGAAAATCTTGCTGTTATTACTTCGTTCGCCGTAACTAACTTGGCAACATATTGCCCTGCGGGGAGTTGCGCACTCGAAATCGTTTTTCTATTTAACCCTTGAATTTCTAAAATTGAAATTTGCTGCATTAATCGACCACTTAAATCAAATATTTGTAAGGTGCCGTTTGATTTGCTGCGCCCATTCCATTGAATGCTAAATTCATTGCCAACAGGTTGAGGTTGAATTTGCAAGCCATTGGCATTGTTTTTTAAAGGATTAATGCGCGCAATATTTGAATAGGAAGCTTTGCCGTCTTTGTCATTGGTTTTAATACGGTAAAAGGTGATGGCTGATTGCATCCCATAATCGGTAAATTGATATTGAAGTGTGCGATTACTAGTTCCGGCAGCCACTACCGAACCGGCTGTAAAAAACTGTTTGCCATTGTATGACTTTTCAATTACAAAGCTGGCAGTGTTTATTTCTTGACTTGTTTGCCATTTTAATAAACCATTGCCATTTTGGTAAATTGCTTGAAAACTAAGTAGCGTTACCGGTACAATAATGGTAGTGCAACCATTATTATAATAGCCTGCGGTTGTGTCATTCCAAGTAACAAAATTGCCATCAGCAACAGTTCCTGAAAGTACAGGCCAATTACCACTGGCGATATAGTTTTTTACTGGTGCGTTACTGCCATTGCATGCCGTTGCGCCACTGTACGTTACTTGAAGATAGCGTGGTGTTGAGGCAGAATTAGACATTGTTCCGCTGTTGCTCCAATTACTATTGGATCCACCATTTGAATTGGTTTTGATGTAAACAACATACAATGTCGAAGCTCCATTGCAAAGCCCCGTTACATCATAGTTTTGATCTAAATTTGATGGAACAAAAATTACCCTGCTACCCGCAGGAATAGAGGTGCTGGGGCTAGTTACGCTAACTACCGAACAAGTGCCGGTAGTGGTAACAGAACCGGTGCCGATAATCGGACCGGCATCCGAACCTGCAAGATTATTAACGGTGGGCGGGTTAGTACTGCCGTAGTTTAATTTATAGGTAGATGCATTGGCCGTAACACTAGTTTCAAAAACTACAAATTCATTATTGCCTTCGGTGGTGCCGCAAGAATTTACCATTGCTTGCAAAAGATTAGGACACTGCGCCAAAGCAACTGAAGAAAATAACGCACTCATCCCCATTAGTAAAACTTTTTTCATACCTGTTATTTTGTTTAGAATTGGCAAAATTACAACAGGATAGCTGCGTTTGTTTGTTAAGTTATAATCAAATTATTCAGATTATTTAAAAAAAAGAGCAGTTACAAAAGCGAATCCTTTGCAACTGCTCATGAAAACATTAAGATTTAGCGTAGTTTCTTTTTGAAAACGCTTGTGCTATTTCGTCTTTACTAATTGGTTTAAAGTTGAGTTTAACCGTACCGTTTCCTAAAATACATCGCTGACTGGCGCTCATTAGTTGATCATTTTGCTGAATAAAGGCAATTACCGTAACCGGATGATCTTTGGGTAAATTACTGATAACATAGTTGCCCGCCACATCCGGTAAAAGTTGGCCTTTGAACAAAGAATTGATTTGATGGAATATGATGTAGTAATCAATTTTTTGGTTTTTATTGAGCGCTAAAGGCATTTCAAGCGGAGTTTCGCAAGGTGTGGTATTTCTATAAAAGCGATCACAATTAATCCATCCCAAATTAGTGATGCTAGTTGGGGCATAGTAGAGTTTAATTTGCCCTGCAGTATTCAGTTTGTCCGATTGGTTTTTCCATGCTTCCATATATTTTAAATTGGCATCATGCCAAAATTTTTGTCGGGCTTTTGCCGAATCAACTGCAGCCAATTCAATTTGCTTTTGTGCACGAGAAATGAAACGATATTCAAAATGAGGTTCCATATAAGTGGATTCAGGTTTATTAGGGTTGCCAGTTTTTACTGTTTTTTTAATGAAGTAGGGCATGGTGTCGATATACTTGTCAATACCCCTTTGTTGCAGCGTGGCTGCCATTTGGTAGAGCGGCACCGTTTTGTCTTCAAAATTCACTTTTGTGGAGGTGGAATTGAAGAAGATTTCACCACAATAATTCAACTTGGCATCATTAATAATGGGGTAAGGAACTTTCATGGCGTCAGCTTCAATATTTGCTGCATCGCTCTGCGTATTCATTAAAGGCTCAGTTGTAAATTTCCAATTCATGTCGCCTTGAGAGGTTCTTTCACCGATAAATAAGGCCATTTCCTCTTTTTGAATTTTAGGGAATTCAACTTTTAAATGTTTCCCTTTTTTGATGCGAAGTTCTTGTCCGTTTGATTGCATGCCAATGTAATAACTTCCGCCTGAAACAAGCAGTTTACCGTCGCTTACAGTAGCGGCATTGCAACGTAAAAAATCTTCTTGATTATTGAGCTCAACAATGCTTACGTTAATATCGCCACTAACATCATTGCCATTCAATGTTTCTAGTGCGGCGGGGTCAATAGTAATGCGCACTCCTTTTTTGCCAATAATAACCGTTGGCTTTTTATGACGTACCATGTAGTGTTGTTGAACAGCTTGCTCATAATCGTTTGCAGCCTGTGTGATAAATTGCTGAACCGTTAAAGAAGCGTTTTCAACTGGGGGCAATACTTTTTGCTGTGGATTGCGGGATGTTGAATTGGTTTGGTTGGAGGATTGGCAACCTGCAAGTAAAATAATTGCAGCGGTTGGCAGCCATGATTGTTGCTGAAATGTAAACATGTTGAGATGGTTTTAGGTGAAAAGGTTTGGTAATTTACCTTTCGCTGTAACCCGCTACTGCAAAGGCTTTGTTAATGACGTGCTACAATAACCTTGTGTTAACAAATAATGGACTTTTATGTTAACGTACGAAAAACAACGTTGAGAATGTTTTATAAAAAGCCGGGTTTTGCACTCGTGTTGAAGAGCGGCGTGGATGGCAGCGGAAAGCCCGGTGAGGGTTGTGCAAGGCTTTGCGCCGTACTTGTAGCGAACAGCCCGAACAAATGCTGATTGATGCAGCTGGTAAATCGCCCTTATTATTTAATTAAAAACCTATACCTTCAAAAGAAAAATTGCATGCCAAAATATATATTAGCCCTCGATCAAGGAACGACTAGCTCACGCGCCATTATTTTTGATCATGCCGGCGCCATTATTGCCACTGCACAAAAAGAGTTTACACAATATTTTCCGCAGCCGGGTTGGGTTGAACACGATCCGATGGAAATATGGAGCACGCAGCTAGGCGTTGCTGCAGAGGTGATCAGTAAGGCGGGACTTACCACCGCAGATATCGCTGCAATAGGCATAACCAATCAACGCGAAACCACTGTTGTGTGGGAGCGCGCAACCGGTAAACCCATTTATAATGCCATCGTTTGGCAGGATAGACGCACCGCCGCATTCTGCGATGTATTGAAGAAAAGAGAAGTAGAGAAGTTGATTCAACATAAAACAGGTTTGGTGATTGACGCCTATTTCAGCGGCACTAAAATTAGATGGATTTTGGATGAAGTGCCGGGCGCCAGAGACAAAGCCAATAAAGGGGAGTTGTGTTTTGGAACCATTGATACTTGGTTGTTGTGGAATCTTACTAACGGTGCCGTACACGCGACGGATGTAAGTAATGCCAGTAGAACCATGTTGTGTAATATTTATACCGGTGAATGGGATGGCGAATTGCAGGATATTTTAGGCGTACCCGGCAATATGTTGCCGAGTATAAGAAGCAGCAGCGAAGTGTATGGCCATACTGCGGGGATTTTTGGAAATACGCAAATCCCAATAGCCGGTATTGCAGGAGACCAGCAAAGTGCTTTGTTTGGGCAGTTATGTACCCATGAAGGGATGGTGAAAAATACCTATGGTACGGGTTGTTTTATGTTGATGAATACCGGAGAAAAATTAGTAAAATCTAATAATAATTTACTAACAACCATTGCGTGGAAAGTGAATGGCGTAACGCATTATGCATTAGAGGGAAGCGTGTTTATTGCTGGTGCGGTTACACAATGGTTGCGTGATGGCTTAAAAATAATCCGTCATTCAGCCGAGGTAGAAGCTTTAGCGGCAGAAGTGCCGGATAACGGTGGGGTGTATTTTGTGCCAGCGTTTACTGGTTTGGGAGCGCCTTATTGGAAACAAGATGTAAGAGGTGCGATTACCGGTTTAACCCGTGGCAGCACCGGAGCACATATTGCGCGCGCGGCATTAGAAAGTATCGCCTACCAAACTTACGATGTTTTAAAAGCAATGGAAATAGATGCAGGAATCACCATTAAAGAATTGCGGGTAGATGGCGGCGCCACGGTAAATAATTTGCTCATGCAATTTCAAAGTGATTTATTGCAAACCAAAGTACTCAGACCGGTAGTAACCGAAACCACCGCATTGGGCGCGGCTTATTTGGCCGGACTGGCTATCGGTTATTGGGAAAGCATTGAAAGTTTGCAACAACAATGGCAAATTGATCGTGCATTTGAAAGCGACATGCATGATACAACCCGTGCTACTTTATTACAAGGATGGTCAAGTGCCGTGAAGGCCACTATTAATGAATAATTTATTTCAATTGATATGAATCGTGCCGCAGGATTACAACAATTAAAAGAAATTCCGCAAT
>JBJOQA010000468.1:0-2926 GCA_046050225.1 Bacteroidota bacterium
GAAAACGATGTTGTTGTATGTTTGCAGTGGAGAGATGGCAGAGCGGTCGAATGCGGCGGTCTTGAAAACCGTTGACTGTTACAGGTCCGGGGGTTCGAATCCCTCTCTCTCCGCTGCAACAAATTAAGCCTGCGTAAAACGCGGGTTTTTTTTGTGTCCATAATTGCGTTTTTTGTCATCGGTCGATTGTTTTTTTTTAGTTTTTGAAAACCGTTGACCGTTATCCCCACAGTATTGTGGGGAGGGGTTCGAATCCCTCTCTCTCCGCTGCAACAAATTAAGCCTGCGTAAAATGCGGGTTTTTTTGTGTTCGTAATTGCGTTTTTTGGGAATTAGTCGATTTTGTTTCTTGAATTTATACGCTTCATTGGAGGAATACTACATTTCATTCTGTTTTTTTTTATCGAACCCTATTTCTGCCACAATTTTAATAAAACAAAGTTGGCAGTTAGATAATTATTTGATTAAATAATTTGATTTCTGTTCAGCTCATTTTTACTTGGCCTTTATCGCATATATAGCTTTTCGCAATAATTAATGCAGAATTATAGTGTGTCAACTTTTTAATACTAAAATCTAAATAATCTTATAATTTATTTTTATGAAATTCATTACAGTTCTAATGCTAATTATTCAATGTTCTGGAGTCAGTTTAGCGCAAAAGAAAAAAATAAATGTTGAAAAGCCCAGAATTGCATTATTAGGCATGTATCATTTTGATAATCCCAATCAAGATCAATTTAATGTTCAATCAGACGATATTTTTTCTGCAAAAAGACAATTGGAGTTAGAAGCATTGGTTAAACGACTAGCAACTTTTAAACCAACTCATATTGCAGTTGAGTTTAATAAGAATGACAGTGCGCTCGATCATCGATATCAACTTTATTTGCAAGGAAAATATGTACTGGGGGCAAGTGAACGAGAACAGATAGGATTTCGGTTGGCTCGGATATTGAAGCATAAGCATATTTATCCCGTTGACGAACCTTCCATTCAATTAAATTTTAATCCCACAGAAGAGCTTACTGGAGAATTTGCCAAACTGTTATCAAGTTTGTCGGAAACTGGAAACAATGTTATGGCAATGATAAATAACTGGATAAAACATAGAACAATTGGGGGTGTTTTACATCAACTTAATGCGGATAGTTTAGACAAAATGAATATTGATTTGTATTATCGGTTTCTACTTCCTATAGGTAAGGGGGATTTATATCCCGGAGTTGAAGCTGTTGCAAGTTGGTACAAAAGAAATTTATATATTTTAAAGCATATAAAAGAACTTGTTGAGGCTGATCGGTCAAAAAAGAAGATTCTGGTAATTTTTGGTCAGGCTCACACAGCCATGCTGAAACAGTTTTTTCAGTTCTCAACCGAATTTGAACTCGTAAATATCCGTCATTTATTGCCTGAAAATTAGTTTTTATTAGGTATTAAATTTTGATGAATTCAAAATTTTGAATTTGAATCAGCCAGTTTTTTATTCTGTTTACTATTTACTTTGATGCCCGTTTTCCCAAACTTAGAGCAAGCAAATTTATTGTTCAGGAAATAGGATTGAATTATTTAATAATGTATTAGTAAAATGACACGCTGCTAAATGTGCCTAACTATTTTTTGCATTCTTGGTTAAAATGTTGTCCAAATGAACTTCATTAAAATTATCTTTTCCCAAAGTACCCGCCTAAAACAAAATGCGATGAATCTTGTTATGCTATAAACATTTTACAATCAATTCTATTTTAGTCATGCATTTTACCGACCTAGAAAAAGATCGAATTATCGAAATGGCATGGGAAGATCGTACCACTTTTGATGCGATTAAAATGCAATTTGGTCTCACGCAGGGCGAAGTTGAAAAGTTGATGCGCCACGAACTGAAAAAATCTAGCTTCAAATTGTGGCGCAAACGCGTTTCCTCCGGCGTTGGCGTAAAACATGCGATGAAAGCAGCGCCTGATATGTTACGCTTCAAATGTTCTCGGCAAAAAGCTATCAGCATGAACAAAATTTCAAAGCGATGAATTTTGTTACATCCTACCAAACTGTTTTGTCGAAAATCGAAGACATTGATCCGGAAAAATATGGTAGAACACGTAATTATTTAGATGGTGCCGTTACTTATCTTTCTCCGTATATCTCTCGTGGCGTTATAAGTACAAGACAAATATTAGAAACTGTGATTAAGTCAGGTTTCCAACCTTATCGAATTGAAAAATTTATTCAAGAATTAGCGTGGCGCGATTATTGGCAGCAAGTTGCTTTGGCTAATAAAGCTCGTATGAATGATGATTTAAAGCAACCGCAGCCAGCCGCACAAAGAGTGGGTTTGCCGTTAAATTTATTGAATCATCAAACCGGTATTTTAGCTATTGACAACGCCATTCAAGATTTTTATAACACCGGTTATTTGCATAATCATGTGCGCATGTACATCGCATCCATGGCTTGTAATGTAGCAAAATGCCATTGGAAGATTCCCGCAAAATGGATGTATTATCATTTATTAGATGCAGATTGGGCAAGTAACGCCTTAAGTTGGCAATGGGTGAGTGGTGCCAATAGCAACAAATTATATTATGCCAATCAAGAAAATATCAATCGGTATTGTTATACTCATCAACAGGGAAGTTATTTAGATGTGAGTTATGATGCATTTGAGCAAATGCCGATTCCTGATGCATTGCAACAGGTTGTTGTGCCAGATTTTACAACATGCCTGCCGAATGTTCCAGAGCCTGAAATTGACGAAAATTTACCTACGCTTATTTATAATTTCTACAATCTAGATCCAAACTGGCGAAACGATTTAAATGCGAATAGAATTTTATTGCTAGAGCCCTCCGTATTTAAGCAGTTTCCCATTTCAACCAAAAGTTTGGAGTTCTGTTTGAACTTGGCAAAAGATAATATCCCGGGTATA
>JBJOQA010000469.1:0-9509 GCA_046050225.1 Bacteroidota bacterium
AAAACAAAAATGAGCACAAAAAAGGAAATTCCAACAACCGGCCAAGCGCGCCATTTAAACCTTACTACCATTGCATAACTCACTAATGCCGGCACTATTGCCAATAACATATAATTACGCAGTAATAAAACCAGTAGTAAAAGTAGCAGAACCAATACAAGGCGCCACCAATGCTTAATTGGTTGTTGCAGCCAGGTATGCCAACCATACCAAATACCACCTAAACCGGCCAGCATCAAGCCTTCTTTGTGCAAGACCGACCCAAAATACAACACTGAGGGAAGTAAGAATACACCAATAATACAAGCGTTTTTTTGCTGTGGGTAATAAATGAAAAATAATTTGAATAATGCTACCCAACCAAAAAACAAGAGAAAGTTAAATAAGAGCACATTGGTATAATAATTTCCGCCACTCAGGATGTCTAATATCGACACCCCCTTTACCATCAAATTAGTTTTTAAATCATTCCAAAATGAATTTTGCGTTTGCAAAAATCCATCATACCTATGTGCGTAACCTGTTGCAAATAAATTACTGAAATAAGCTTTGGGATTGGTTTGCAAAAGTTGGTATTCAACCAATGCATCGTGATGGTAGCGCCAAGTATCGGCTCCCGGACTAAAAGACGCCCAATATCCGCCCACACATCCTACTGTTACATGTAATAAAAAAATAAAGATTAACCAATTTTGTTTAATTCCGCTTTGGCGAAAAAAACCAAGTTTGGTTAACAACCAACAAAGCAAAGTGGCATACAATATAAAAAGAATCCAACTCAAACTTTTAATTTAAAATGGAAGATAGTCAAATTTGTTTTATGGAAATTACCCTAAGTTTACATCCAAGAGGCAGAAGCCTTTAACCTTGTTGCACGACCAATTTAAACATACCACCGATCAGCAATTGCTACAATTTTATTATGCCGACCATAATAATGAATGGTTGGGTATTTTATTGCAGCGCTATTCGCTCATGTTATTAGGTGTTTGCATGAAATATCTCAAACAAGAAGAGGAAGCCAAGGATGCCGTGCAACAAGTTTATATGAAAGTATTAGGTGAACTTCCCAAGTACAAAGTAGAATATTTTAAGAGTTGGGTGTATATGATTGCCAAAAATCATTGCCTAATGTCGCTGCGCGATAAGGGACGTTATAAAGTTGAAATCAATGAACATCATGCCATTGCGGATGATGAACAAGCAGAAATCAAGCTACATATCGAAAAAGACCGTACTTTAACAAATATGGAAAAGGCATTGTTATTGCTGAATAAAGAACAACAACAATGTGTAACTTTATTTTACTTGGAGAAAAAAAGCTATCAAGAAATAACCGATCATACCGGATATAATTTATTACAAGTAAAAAGCTATATCCAAAATGGCAAGCGAAACTTGAAGCTTCTATTGGAAAAGATGAATCATCATGAATCCTGATATAAAAAAAATATTGGACCAAAGCAATAAAGACATCGACAATCAGCAGTTGATGCAATATCTGCAACAACAGTTGTCGAAAGATGCTTTACATGATTTTGAGGCACAACTCAATGATGATGAATTTATGAATGATGCCGTGGAAGGATTACAAGCGATGCCCGAACAAAAGATTCCGGTATATTTAGAACAACTACAACAAAATCTAAAACAGCAGGTTCAGCAGCAAAACAAAAGAAAGAAAAAACGCTGGAAAGATAATCCGCAATCTTATCTCATTATTTTAATGGTTCTACTATTAATCCTGCTTGCCTATTTCGTAATTAGCAAATTTTTAGTTGTTGCACATCCTTAGTCATTAAAAAGACCGCTTTAAAAATTCCAAATTTCCCAGCAATTAAGCGCCTGTTCTTTGTCGCAGTACTTCATACAATATAATGCCGTTTGCAACAGAAACATTTAAGGATTCAAAATCTCCGGACATCGGTATTTGAAACTGATCATCACAAATTTTCATTAGGGCCGGATAAACACCATGTTCTTCACCACCCAATACAATGGCGCAAGGTTCGGTTAGTGGTAATTCAGATACTTTTGTTTTTGCCGTCATTTCACTTGCATAAACTTTAATTCCGTTAAGGTGCATTTCGTCTACAGCTTTCATCAAGCTATTTACGCGGCAAACTGCAATTTTTTCTAGCGCGCCTGCCGAAGTAAGGATGGCATCTTCATTTAATGAACCTACCCCTTTTTCAGGAATTACTAATGCATGGGCGCCCATACAATAAGCGCTTCGCGCGATAGCGCCAATGTTGCGGATATCAGTTATTCCATCTAATATAACTAAAAGTGGCGCCTCCCCTTTTTCTACCACAAAGGAAATTACATCCTGTAAGGATTGATAATGCAACTTACTAATTACGGCAACACAACCTTCATGATTAAAAACATTAAAACTATTTAGTTTTTCAACCGGTACCTTGTTTACGGGCACCCCTCTTTCGGCTGCTAGTTGACGAATTTGGTTAATTACATCACCGTGAACGGTAGCTTGTAAGTAAATTTTATCTAATTGTTTGCCTTGTTCAAATGCCTGAATTACGGCATTTCGACCTACAATTAATAAATTTTTCTTTGGTCTGGCCGGTTGATTTCTAAACTGCTTCATCATACAAAACTGAGTATATTTTTGAACATAAAAAAACCATAAGCAGATAGCTTATGGTTTTCACTATTATTAAACTGGAAAATTATTTAATTCCAAAGGCTTTCTTCACTTTGGCCACATAATCCAATTTCTCCCAAGTAAATAATTCTACTTGCATTTTTTTGATTTTGCCATTTGGTTCGCGGAATGATTTGGTAACCACTTCATTTTTACGTCCCATATGTCCGTATGCAGCAGTTTCGCTATAAATTGGAGAACGAAGTTTCAATCTTTTCTCAATAAAGTAAGGACGCATATCAAAGATTTGCTCCACCACTTTACTGATTTCACCATCATTCAAACCTACTTTAGCAGTACCGTAGGTATTAACATTAATAGATGTAGGTTGTGCAACGCCAATGGCATAAGATACTTGAACCAAAATTTCATCTGCAACGCCGGCAGCTACCAAGTTTTTGGCAATATGACGAGTTGCGTATGCAGCACTACGATCTACTTTACTTGGATCTTTTCCGCTGAAAGCGCCACCACCGTGAGCACCTTTACCGCCATAGGTATCCACAATAATTTTACGACCGGTTAAGCCGGTATCACCGTGTGGACCGCCAATTACGAATTTACCGGTTGGATTGATATGATATTTAATTTCGTTATTGAAGAGTTTAGCGTATTTTTTATACTTCGCTTTTACTCTAGGAATTAAAATTTCGATGATATCCTTACGAATTTTAGCCTGCATTTTTTCTTCGGTATCAAAATCATCATGCTGTGTAGAAACAACAATTGCATCGATGCGGCTTGGTTTGTTATTATCATCGTATTCCAAGGTAACCTGGCTTTTCGCATCAGGACGGAGGTATTTAATTTGTTTGTTTTCTCTTCTTAATGCGGCTAATTCAATCAATAATTTATGCGCTAAATCCAAGGCTAAAGGCATATAATCATTGGTTTCGTTAGTGGCGTAACCAAACATCATTCCTTGGTCACCTGCTCCTTGCTCTTCTTTTTTCTTGCGATCAACGCCTTGGTTAATATCGGCAGACTGTTCGTGAATAGCCGAAAGAATACCGCATGAGTTAGCTTCAAACATGTACTCACTTTTGGTATAACCTATTTTTTTAATTACATCGCGAGCGATATCCTGAACATCCAGGTATGCTTTACTTTTAACTTCACCAGCTAATACAACCTGGCCGGTAGTAACTAGGGTTTCACAAGCTACTTTACTATTAGGATCAGCAGCAAGAAAATGATCAATCAATGCATCGCTAATCTGATCTGCGATTTTATCCGGATGTCCTTCACTAACGGACTCAGAAGTAAATAAATAAGGCATGTATTGTTAATTTTTGAGGTGCAAAGATAGGGTGCTGTTTAGAATCAGCAAAACGGCCTTGCGAATTATTATTCGCAAGGCCGTTTACTTATATTTTTGAGTAAACGATTCTTAATTTCATTCGATAATTAGGATGTGCGCCGTTACCAACTTTAATTCGCCCATAACAAAGGCTATTTTGGAATGCGGTGCTAAAACCATTATAATAAAGGTTATATGGTGCAGAAAGCCTAAAATCGTAACTGTAACTCTTTTGCGTCACAATTTTTTGAACATAACGTGTAATATTAAAATTATAATAGTACATATTTTGGGCAGAAAGAACATCATATCTCCTACGCACTACTCCACCAAAATAATTAAAATTAATACCATTAGTTGGCAGATAAGAAATACTATTATCCGGATCGTAATATGCTCCAGGATCTAAATCGATATAAATTGGTTTAAATTTATTGGCCGTTGAAGGTGTATCAATTAAATCAAGATATAAATAAGTTGGAGGTGGCAAAATGGCATCAATGGCCGCTATACTGCTATTAGTAGAAGGCACTTGCTCAATAATTAATTCGGCACGATGTACAATTCGATTATCCAATAAAGGTAAACCTGGAATTTTCAATTTTGCTGCTGAACCCGGTGCTGTTTGAATATATAATGCATTTGCTTCGGGAGATTGTTGCCATTCTGAATTGCTGCGATCGCGTTCAAGATGCGTGGCTAAGCCAGAAATGGCTGTAATACCGTTTCCAACGGCAGTGGCAAAATAAAATGCACTATAGGCAGTATCAATTCGATTTGCATTTTTACGGCGGTAATGCATTTCTAAGCGAGATTTACCATCCGTAAAGGTGGTGTAAAAGATACCGTTGCTTTGCGAATTTCTATCGGTTTTGATGGCGAAACCTTTGAGTAAGGATCTAAAAATACTATCTGAGCGATAAATATTGTTTCCCGAACCGGTAGCCGATGTATCTAAATTGGCTACCAAACTTTGCATAAATGAATTGGTAAGTGGAATTCTAATTTGGTAATTCACCGAGTCGGGTATTCGAGTACTTTTAAATTTGGTAAAGTTTTTTACATCTTGGGGTATAACCGTTACTTGGCCGATTAATTGACCTAGGGGCTGATTAGGTGTAAAATCTAATTTATAAGCAGAATCTTTAAAGTTAGATGTATTCTGATTTAACAAATAGGCGCTAAAACTTTGAGGTTTAAGTGAATCGCCATAAAAACCTGCTACACTAATACAAAGTACGGCCGAATCAAAACCTGTTCCCGGAGCAATTGCATTATTAATAGTATCTCCCGGTGTTCCGAAGAAGTAAGGGTAAAAAGCAGGTTTAAGTTCGGTGTAAAGGTCGGCATGGGTTGTACCAAAAACCGGATCATTAGATATGCTTCCCAACAAGTGATTTTCAGAACGCGTTAAGCGAGTTGAATCAGGTAACATGTCTTGTGTACCTATTACTTGCAACGTGTCGGCAAAGGTATGTACGTTGTCGACGGCGGGTATTAAATCGGCCCCTAAGGAGGTGGTATCGATTTTTGTACAACTCCAACCAATGATGGATAGTATGGAAGCGAGTACGATAGAAATCCTCAAATATGATGTTCGCACAAAAAGTCTTTTATTCAATGGATGATGCTGTTAGATTATTTGGCAAGGTCGGAATACAATTGCAAATAGTCTGTTAAATCACTTTCTTCGTTATAAGGAAGGGTCTTCTTCCCTTTTACCTTACTGAATTCGTCTTGCAATTTCTTTTCCACTTTTTCAGCGCCGAAAGTGATAGCATCTGCATAAGCTGCTCCACCGCGGAACATAGAAACGTTATTATGATCCTTGAAGTACTCTAATTCTTTTTTACCAACATGATCGTTGATGGTAATCAACTTTGAAAAGTCGGCTCCCAATTTTTCTTTGAACGTATTTTGACCAATGGTAAAAATCACCTTACTGTTACTAAAAACTGGTTCTTTCTTATACGCAGTTTTGATAAACATTGGAATCAAACCGGTCATCCAACCGCTACAATGGATTAAGTCGGGTGGCCATCCAAATTTTTTAACAGTTTCTAGGGCTCCCTTACAAAACAATGCGGCACGGATACCATTATCATCATGCCATTTTTCATTTTCATCCGTAAAAACTGTTTTACGTTTGAAATAATCTTCATTATCTAAAAAATATACTTGCAAACGAGCATTAGGTAAAGATGCCACTTTAATCATAAGTGGATAATCGTCGCCATCAATACTTACATTTATTCCGGATAATCGAACCACTTCATGAAGGCGATGACGACGTTCGTTAATAACGCCGAATCTTGGCATGATACAACGTACCTCCATGCCTGAGTCATTTGACTTAACCGCTAATTTATTTATTGTGTCTGCAAAATCAGTCAGCTCAACATAAGGCGACATCTCATTTGCAATAAATAAAATTCTTTTTTTTGTTGACATGGTGCTTATTTAAATAATCGGTGACCCTTAAAAGGTTTGCAAAAGTACAACTATTTTATGGAATTCAAGCAGAACAAGGTTTTAACCCATATTTTACCCCCAAAACTGGGCTAAATTGTGGTTGAAAGGCATGGAAGCACTTGGAACAGATTCTTAGATTTATTGCACCAAAATTGCTTTGCAGCCATTACTTTTGAAGCAATATTTAGAAAATGATTATTTGTAAAACCCCTACTGATTTAACGCGTTGTTTGGATTTTGCCCGTCAAAAAGTTGAAAAGATTGGATTTGTACCTACAATGGGCGCACTTCATAACGGTCATATATCATTAATTCATCAAGCAAAAGCTGCAACAGATTATGTAGTGAGTAGCATTTTTGTTAATCCAACCCAATTTAACGATCCCAAAGACTACGAAAAATACCCCATCACCTTAGAATCAGACCTTTTGGCCTTAGAAATGGCGGGGTGTGATGTTTTGTTTTTGCCGGATGTGGCAACCATGTATCCCGAAGGACTCGCTTCGACGATTCAATATGAATTAGGTTTTTTAGAAACCATTTTGGATGGATTTTACAGACCTGGACATTTTCAGGGCGTATGTAGGATTGTACATAAATTATTAACCTTGGTAAAACCCACCCATTTATTGTTAGGTCAAAAAGATTACCAACAATGCATGGTGATTCAAAAAATGGTGGATCTTACCCAATTAGATGTTCAATTAATGATTTGTGCAACCCAGCGCGAATCAGATGGGTTGGCAATGAGTAGCCGAAATGTTCGACTGGATGCTACAAACAGATCATTGGCTCCTCTCCTTTTCCAAAACTTATTTCAAGCGATGACCCAATTAAAGCCCGGCCCCGTAAAACCCTTGCAAACGCAAGCCATTGCAAGATTAGCGCAAGCCGGATTTAGGGTCGACTATTTTGAAATTGCTGATGCCCAAAGTTTAAAATCAATTGAAAATTGGGACGGCCAACAACAATTGGTAATTTTAGTAGCAGCTTTTTTAGGAGATGTTCGATTGATTGATAATTATACCTATGCCGCTTATTTGAATCAATTACCACAATCAATTAAAAACTAGATGGCACAAATAGTTAACTTACAACACATTTAAACTCATTATGAAGAAAAAGCTCATAAATGGCTTAAAATATTTGTTGTTTTTATCTTTAGGCGTTTTTTTGATTTGGTGGAGCATTCACAAAATGGATGACCAAAATTGGAATGCCTGCAAGGATGCCATGCGGCATGCTCGATTTCAACTATTTATTCCGGTTTTCTTTATTTTGATGCTCAGCCATTTTAGCAGGGCCGTAAGATGGAATATTTTGATGCATACTTTGGGCTATCGTCCGCGCATTTGGAATACCTTTTTTGCGGTGATGATTGGTTATTTGGCCAATATGGCTATTCCGCGTTTAGGTGAAGTTTTAAAATGTACCATCATTTCGAAATATGAAAAAGTTCCGGTTGACAAATTAGTTGGTACCATTTTAATAGAACGAGCGGTTGATATGGTTTCATTGTTAATTGTATTTGCCATTGCCCTCATAACCCAAGCAGATGTAATTGGAACTTTAGCGATAAATACCTTTAAAGAACAATTTTTAACCGGTTCTATCCAATCGATTTTGCTGCATGTAAGCCTATTTTTTGCCATTTTGCTTGCAGTTTATTTTATTGGAAAATTCTTTCTGAAAAGATTTGCGCATATAGCGATTATAGAAAAGATAAAGAAAGTACTAATCGGAATTAAATTAGGTTTATCCAGTATCGGAAAATTAGAAAATAAAGGATGGTTTTTGTTTCATAGTGTTTTGATTTGGATAGGTTATGCAGCCGGAACCTATATTGGCTTTTATGCTATCGAGCAAACAGCACATTTGCCGGTTGCAGCCACCTTTCCGGTGCTTGCATTTGCCAGTATTGGTATGATTATAACGCCCGGAGGTATTGGTGGTTATCCATTTTTTGTTGCACAAGTAATGGAATTGTATCAAATTCCTTACGGTTTGGGATATGCAAACGGTACTTTGCAATGGATTGCGCAAGGGGTAATTATCATGATTATAGGTTTTATTTCTACTTTACTGTTACCTCGTTATAATCAACATCGATTACCAAAGTAGATTCGTTTACAATTTCTTAATATCTCAAAAAATCAATATCCAGTATCTTCAACTAGTTTTTTTCTGATTCAGTTGAGTTGCGAAATGGCAATTTTCAACAAAATTTTTATTCATGGCACGCATCTTAAAAAAGCAATTTATTGTACGCGACATTAGTTGGTTATCCTTTAATGAAAGAGTATTACAAGAAGCTGCAGACAACACGGTTCCATTAAGGGAACGAATGAAATTTTTAGGCATATTTTCAAATAATTTAGACGAATTTTTTAGGGTTCGAGTGGCAGCGTTAAAGCGGATGATTCAATTGGGCAAAAAAGCCAATATGCATCTAGAACTTTCTCCGGAATTGATTTTGGAGGAGATTCAGAATAAAGTGATGCAACAACAAAAAGAGTTTGAACGCATCTGGAATGAAATTTTAAGAGAACTTAAAAAGGAAAAAATTTTCTTAGTATCCTCTGTTCAAAAATTGACCAAAGAACAGCAAAAATTTGTAACAGAATATTTTAACGAAGAGGTACGTAGCAATATCGTGCCATTAATGCTTGAAAACTTGCAGGCATTTCCGATGTTAAGTGACAAATCGATTTATCTCGCTTGTAAATTATCTAAAAAAGATCGTAGCATCGCCCAGCGTTTTGCATTGGTTTCGGTGCCGGCTAGAAGATTACCGCGCTTTGTAATTATTCCTTCCAAAGCAGGAGAACATCATATCATTTTATTGGAGGATATTATTCGTTTTTGTTTGCCGAGTATTTTCTCTTTTTTTGGCTACGATGTATTTTCGGCTCATTTAATCAAACTTACTAGAGACGCTGAAATTGACATTGATAATGATATCGAAACATCGTTGGTTCAAAAAATTGAGCGAGGTATTAAAGACCGTAAAAAAGGGAAACCGGTGCGCTTTGTATATGATAAAGAGATTGATCCTTCTCTTCTTGCCTATTT
>JBJOQA010000470.1:0-6678 GCA_046050225.1 Bacteroidota bacterium
GCAAGATTATAATGAAAAATTGTCGAAAGCTTCCGGCGATCGCTTTCAATCCATGTCGCAAATTGCAACCGGTGAAGGAGAAGTGGCTAAGTTGCAAAATCAATACATGAACTATGATTTGAGGAGCAAGTTGTATTATATAACGGCACCGCAAAGCGGACAAATTGTAAAAGCGCGCAAGGCCGGTATCGGCGAGATTTTGAAAGAGGGAGAGATGATTGTTGAAATTGTACCATCTAATATTCAATATGCCGTTGAAATTTTTGTACGCCCGGTTGACGTTCCATTAATGTCTATTGGACAAAAAGTTCGATTCACATTCGACGGTTATCCGGCAATTGTTTTTAGCGGATGGCCAAATTCTTCTTATGGAACTTTTGGAGGAAAGGTATCAGCGGTAGAAAATTCTATTGGTGAAAATGGCTATTTCAGAGTACTGGTTTCTGAAGATGCCGACGATCGAAAATGGCCGCCACAGTTGCGTATGGGATCCGGTGCAAAAGCTTTTGCCCTATTAAAAGATGTACCGGTTTGGTTTGAAATTTGGCGTAATATCAATGGATTTCCACCTGATTATTACCAATACGATTCAAAGAAAGAAAAAGCTAAAAAGGACGAAAAGAAATGAGATCGCATCGAGTAAAAGAATTTAAGAATTGGATTGTTTGCCTTGGGATAATAGCAGTTTTGCCGGCTTTGTCCCATGGTCAATTACGCGTAATACCGTCAATGAAATTGGGAATTGATCAGTTACAAGAAATAGTACGTAGTTATCATCCAATTGTTAAACAAACCGATTTGCAATTGATGATGGCCTCGGCTCATCTAACCCTAGCTCGTGCCGGTTTTGATCCTACGCTTTATTCCAATATTGATCAAAAAACCTTCGGAGGTACACAGTACTACAATTATTTTAATACCGAATTAAAAATACCTCTTTGGTACGGCATGGATATTAAAACGGGTATTGAAAATAATGGGGGAAATTTTTTGAATACAGAGTCTTCTTTAGGGCAATCAAGCTATTTGGGTTTATCAGTACCGCTTGCTAAAAACTTGGTTATAGATAAACGACGTGCTACCGTGCAACAAGCTAAAATTTTAAAATCGCAAACCCTTGTTGCAAGAAGTCAACAATTAAATGATTTGATGTATGATGTTTATAGCGCTTATTGGAATTGGGCCCGCGACTATCAACAAATGCTGCTTTTAAAAGACATCGTTGAAAATACCAGAAAGCGAGTTGATTGGATAAAACAATTGGTGGTATTAGGCGATCGCCCTGCTATCGATAGTACCGAAAGTATTGTGCAATTACAACAGTTTGAAGTACAGCTTAACGAAGGACAAATGCGTTTAAAGAATGCAGCACTTTCATTAAGTAATTTCTTATGGATGCCTGATGAAACTTATTATCAATTACCGGAAGAGGTTAGCCCGGCAATTGATTGGAATAATCGCGCGGTAGATACCGTTTCTTTGCCCAATATTGAAGAATGGGTGATGGACGCGCGCATCAATCACCCAAAAATGCGGAAGTATTTTTTTAAACAGCAAGAATTGGAAATTGATCGCAAACTTAAATTTCAGTCCTTATTACCTACATTAAATGTAAAAGCTAATTTATTAAGTAAGAGTTACAATGTGTTTAAGAATGGCTTTATTCCTCCTTTTGAAAATAACAACAAATTTGGGGTTGAATTTGGATTGCCACTACGTTTAAGTGAGGGGAGAGCTTCCTACAAGTTGGCTCGTTTAAAAATTAGAGATACCCGTTTAGAATCTTTTCAAGAACAACAGGCTATTGAAAATAAGCTACGAATCTATTTTAATGAAGGGTTGCAACTTCAAAAGCAAGTAAAATTGCAAGCGGCTGCTTTAGAAAATTATCAGGTTTTACTACGTGGTGAGCTCACCAAATTTAATATCGGCGAAAGCAGTTTGTTTTTATTGAATAGTCGTGAAAATAAGGTTTTGGAGGCGCAACAAAAGTTGGTGGATCTTATTGCAAAATTCTACAAGAATCAAGCAGCAATTTATTGGGCTGCCGGTAAACTTGGAGGGGTATAGCCTTTTATTAATTTTTCTAAATGATGTTCTTGGATACCAAACAGGGCTTTTAAAGCAATGATTTGTTCTGATGCTTGTTGAATTCGATCAGGATTGACTTTTATTTTCTCCGCAACAATCATTACATTTTTGGGAGTATGTGCTGATTCTATAAAGTCAAAAATACGTGTTTTGTATCCTAGTGTTTCTAACAGCAACCCGCGCAAAGTATCGGTAACCATTTCTGCTTGCCGTTCTAACAAAATGCCGTGTTTGGTGATTGCGGCTAGTACATTATCCGGTTTCATTTGTTTTCTAATTTGTTTGTGGCAGCAAGGTGCACAAACGATATAGGCTGCTCCGGCTTGAACGCCTTTAAAAATTGCATCATCCGTGGCCGTATCACAAGCATGTAATGCAATCAGCATGTTTAATGATGTTAACTCGGTATCAACAATACTACCTTCCACAAAATGAAGATGATTCATTTTTGCTGTTTGTGCAATCTGATTGCAATTGTCTACCAAATCTTTTCTAATCTCAATGCCCGTTACTTCTGCATGAATGTTAAGTCGCTTGGTTAAATGGTCATATAGGGCGAAGGTTAGATAGCCCTTCCCACAACCCATATCGGCTACCTTAAATTTATCTCCTGCGGGAAGATCTTTTAGTATTCCATCAATTATTTCTACATAACGATTAATCTGTTTGAATTTATCTTGCCTTTCCTTTTTTACCACGCCATCCTTCCCGGTAATTCCTAATGCATGTAGGTAGTTTTCGGGTGCTGCATCTATCAATCTTTGTTTGGTTCGGTCATGCTCCAACGTAATCATTCGTTCGCCAATTGGTTGTAGTATTTTTTTGAGTTTTGCAGTTCCTGAGGGGTATTGTAATAAGAAGTAATTTACAGTTGTACAATAGGCGTCGGCATTAAAAAAGTCAGTTCGAAGTAGTTGCTGTAGGGTGGCAAGTCCATCATTTGTATTGTAGTTTTTGGTAATATCTTTAGTGGGATATCTATATACAAAACTTAGTTGTATTTCATTTTTTATGGTAACGGGTTTGATAAAAACAGAACGTAATTCTGCATCTTTAATTCGCTTGTTTCCAAGGGTTAATTTTGCTAGCTGTTGCAGTGCTATAGCGGATTGTAGGTGTGCAAAAAAATCTGATACTTCTTTCATTTCAACTATTTAAATAGGCTTAAACGCGCTCAAAGATATTTATAATTCAACAGCTTATTGGTTAAATGAATACACGAATGAAGTAGGATGAGTTTGTTGAGATATTTACAAGGATGGATAATGTTAGGTAAATTAAATTTTAGGTATTGAGGTAGATTGGAATTTAATTATGGTTGCCAATGGGTGCTTTTGATGTTTAAAGGGAGCCAAAATTGAATGTTTAAATCAACTAATTGATAAGATACCTTCCTAAAAGCGAAAAGGTTTAATGTACTAAATATTAGTGCATTGCGTTTTAGTTATAGCTATAAATTTTCCTGTTTTTTTTGAAAAATCTACGAATTATATTTTGGTTGTTGGGATGTTTCTTTCTACTCGTTAATGGTAGGGTAGCAGGACAAAAACTTACATCCGCTAAAGTCGCATTTCGCGGGATTGCCGATTTGCGCAATGTTGAATTTAATAACAATACCGTTAGTTTAAATGGAGAATGGGCGTTTGCATGGCGTAAACTGATTCAAACCAAAGATACCCTACAGTTTAATGAATATGTTTCTTTTCCGTCATTATGGACAAAGTGTCAAATTGATGGAGTAACATTGCCCGCTCAAGGTTTTGCCAGTTATGCCTTGACCGTGATTTTGCCTAAAAATCGGCCTGTTTTATCGTTTTATTTACCGGATGTTTATAGCGCTTTTCGTTTTTATATTAATGGCCAATTATTTGCAGCAAATGGCCATCCCGACTCATTGAAAAAAACTACCGTTCCCAAATGGAACCCCATCACTAAAGGAATCACCGAAACGGGCGATACCCTGCATTTATTGTTGCAAGTTGCCAATTGGGATCATAATAAGGGAGGAACCTATAAAGATATCATCATTGGCGATACTGCTGTTTTGCAAGTAGAGAAAGAAAAATTTATTGCAAGTGATTTTTTATTGGCCGGTTGCTTATTCATGGGCGGCTTGTTTTTTTTAGGGTTATATATGTTTGGAACAAAAGACAAGGCTACTTTGTATTTTTCACTCTTTTGTTTAATTTATAGCTATCGATTTATTGGAAGTGGTTACTATTCCTTGCATTCATTGTTTCCGGATATATCTTGGTACCTAACCGTAAGGGCTGAATATTTTTCGCTGTTTGCCAGCATTTTGTTATTTATGTTGTATGTGCGAAATCTTTATCCGAATGATTTTTATAAGCCTGTAATGAATCTTCTTTTGTATATCTGCGCCGGGGTTTCAGTTTTGCCGCTAATCACACCATCGTTGATTTTTACAAAAATAATTAGCCCTTTTTTGATTTTAATGTTCTTTTGTATCGCATTTGTAATGATCACATTTATTAAAGCCTATACGCGCAATCGAATCGCTGCCGGATATGCTTTACATAGTATTGCGGTACTTATGATTGTTCAACTGGTGTTAAATCTTGAATATTTTGGAATCATTATACCATCCCAAACCGTTTTGTTTATTGGTTATGTTACTTTCTTCTTCTTGCAATCTTTAATTCTTTCTTTTCGATTTGCCTATACGCTTCGCATGGCTAAGCAAGAGGCCGAAGAGGGGCTTCGTGCAAAAAGTGAATTTTTATCAACGATGAGCCATGAAATCAGAACGCCCTTAAATTCGGTAATTGGCATGACCAATTTGATGCAAAAAAATAAACCGCGGCCCGATCAAAAAGAACATTTAGAAGTGCTACAGTTTTCTGCCAATAATTTGCTCAACATTGTAAATGATATTTTAGATTATAATAAAATTGAAGCCGGAAAAATTGCTTTCGAACATATTTCAATGGATGTTGCAGATATTTTAAAGAAAATTACCTCTGCAGCAAAAACAGCTGCTGAGGATAAGGGTATTTATTTAGGGTTACATATTGATGAAAAACTAAATACCAATGTAGTAGGCGATCCTACTCGTTTTTTTCAGGTAATAAATAACTTGGTTAGTAACGCTGTTAAGTTTACCAAAGTAGGCGGCGTGGATGTGTCGGCAATAGTGCAACAACGTAGTTCGGCCACCATACAAATTAGATTTTCTGTTAGAGATACGGGAATTGGAATTTCAGACGAAAATCAAAAACGCATATTTGATCAGTTTACACAAGCTGATTCATCCACCTCGCGCAGTTTCGGTGGAACCGGCTTAGGACTAGCCATATCAAAGCGAATTTTGGATATGCAAGGTTGTCAATTAATGGTACAGAGCACACCCAATATTGGCTCAGAATTTTATTTTACCCAAGAATTTACCGTATTGGCACAATCTGTTGAAGAAAAACAGGCAGAACCGGTTTCGGCAGAAGAAATTGAATTTCCATTACAAGGAGTAGAGATTTTGTTAGTAGAAGATAATCCCATGAATGTATTTGTGGCTCGAAGTTTCTTAGAAGGATGGGGCGCCATCATTGAAGAAGCAGAAAACGGACAAGAGGCATTAGATAAATTGGATGAAAATCGCCATCGGATTGTATTAATGGATTTACATATGCCGGTTTTGGATGGCTATGATGCCACGCGTATATTAAGGGAAAGAGGGGTAAAAATGCCCATTGTAGCACTTACTGCCAGTCTCCCAAGCGAAATTCAAGAAGAAATTAATGGTTTGGGTATTGACGATATCGTATTAAAACCATTTGTACCCGAAGATTTGCTAAAAACCATCCTTCAAATGCTTCGTAAATAGCATAATTATTTGAAATTGGATGTAATTCTTCCGAAAAATGCCTGATTTAAGGGCTATTTTGGCTCCCCCAAAAATACAATTTGCCACTCAACCTGCTCCATTACCACTGGTGTAAATGCCAGTTTAGTCCCTTTTTGTAAACTGTTATTTCTGAAATGCTTATTGGTATTGAGTTTTAAACAATGGAAGGTATTGTAAAAAGCTTATTACTAGATTTATACTTACTACTTTGTTTTGCATAGTACTAAAATTCACTCTATCTTTGTGTTATCAAAGTGATTGAAGAAGATCACGCTTAAACAAATCAAATTAAAAAATTATAGTCATGAACACGTTAAACACCCCAAACTACCAACCCATTTCAAAAGAAGAAACCAACGTGTTAACCCAAGTGGTTGCCGAAACAATTGCTATTAATAAATCCAATGGCATCACCGCAGGTGAGTTATGGCGCATTCAAAAGCAACATCGCACAGCAGGGAGTCGTAGAACATTTGCATAATCATTCCAATTCATTCAACCATTAAAAAATAACATCATGAAAAGTTCAAATCATACCAACGTTCAAACAATTCAAGTAAATAATCATGAAACAGTGGTTACCCCACAACAGGTAACAGAAACCATAGAAACCGGGCATAAAAGATTTAGTGTTGCCGATTTATGGCATATTCAGCGTAACTATCGCACCAGCCAGGTTCGCCGTTGTCATTAAAAAATAGAAGTGAGGTTAAGATGATAAAAAA
>JBJOQA010000471.1:0-12054 GCA_046050225.1 Bacteroidota bacterium
TAGATAATGGAACACCTGGTGTTTACAACTGGACAGGTAATTTACCAAAATGTACCACACCGGTGATTGTAACACTTCCTGCACAAACCACCAATGAAGGTCCGCATACTTTCACCGCAACGGTAAGTTTACCAAATGGTTTGGCGGACGTTGATCCAAGTAATGACGCTTCTACAGCTCGTTTCAATATTTTATCAACCGTTAATGCTCCTTTATCTGAAACATTTGAAGGCACCCAGTTCCCTCCTACTAACTGGGTAGTTCAAAATTCTGATAACAGTATTAGCTGGGAAGGTTCAACACGTGCTGCTTATACCGGCACCCGATCTATGGTAATCAATAACTTTAATAACCCGTTAGTTGCAAGCGTAGATAGCTTTGTTTCGCCAAGAATCAAAATTAGCTCTGTTGATTCAGCTTTTGTAAGTTTTGATTATGCTTATGCGCCGGGGCCTACCTATCCCGGTAGTACCGTATTCCCGGTTGATACTTTAGAATTATTGATTTCTACCGACTGCGGTATTACCTCAACTTCAATTTGGAAGAAATGGGGCTACCAATTGCAAACAGTAAATAATCCTAATTATACTTATACTAACGGTTATTTACCAACTGTTAAACAAGAATGGAGAAGTGCAAAAATTAGCATTTTACCTAACTTAGGAAATAGCGACAACTTCCAAGTTTACTTTGTAAGTAAGAGCAATAAACAAAACAATTTGTTTGTTGATAATATCAACATATACGGAAAAACATTGCCTAAAAAGTTGAAGGATCAAGGATATTTAATTTATCCAAATCCTTTCAATACTTCATTCATGATTCATCATCATGCAACAGAAGCACCGGTAGATTTACAAACCGTTCAATTATTTAATGCTGCCGGACAATTAGTTTGGGAAAAGCATTACAATGGTACTGCAGAGCGTTTAATCAATGTTTCTACCAGCAACTTGGCAAAAGGAATTTATGTATTGAAATTGGTTTATACCAACAAAACAATTGTTGAAAGATTAGTGAAAAACTAAGTATTTCTTAATATTTATTAAGAAGGCTACCAAATATGGTAGCCTTCTTTTTTTATATAACATAACTACGGTAAATTTGTAAAAAAATAGTATGAACAAAGCCATCGATCATCTGATTGATCATACCAGCGATATTACCCTAAAGAACATTGCACTTAAAGTAAAATTAGAAGATAGAATTACGGACGAAGAGGGGTTATACCTTTTTGAACATGCCGACTTAGCATTTGTGGGAAGTTTAGCCAATTTCATCCGAGAAAGAAAACACGGACATCTCACCTATTTTAATCGCAATTTTCATATTGAACCTACCAATGTTTGTATTTTCAATTGTAAGTTTTGCTCCTATTCTCAGCAATACGCACATAAAGAAGAAGGTTGGGAATTAAGCATTGAGCAAATGCTCGATATTGTAAAAAAATATGATGGTGAACCGGTAACGGAAGTGCATATTGTAGGGGGCGTTCATCCAAAAATGAACCTAGATTATTTTGTGGAATTACTTCAAAAAATTAAAGCGCATCGACCTAATTTACACATTAAAGGATTTACTGCGGTAGAACTAGATTACATGTTCCGTAAAGCTAAACTTACCACAGAAGAAGGAATGAAAAAATTAAATGATGCCGGTTTAGATAGCTTACCCGGCGGCGGTGCCGAAATTTTTGCACCGGCTGTAAGGGAGCAAATTTGTGCCGACAAAGTAGATGGCGCAGGCTGGTTATCTATTCATGCTACTGCGCACCGTTTGGGCATGCATAGTAATGCTACCATGCTGTACGGTCATGTTGAAAGCTATGCAGATAGAATTGACCATATGCGTCAATTACGCGATTTACAAGATCAAACAAAGGGCTTTAATACCTTCATTCCATTAAAATTTAGAAACTTCGATAATGAAATGAGTCATTTACCCGAAGTGACTACTATCGAAGACCTTAAAGTGTATGCAATTGCACGAATTTATTTGGATAACTTCCCGCATTTAAAGGCATATTGGCCAATGTTAGGCAGAGATAATGCCCAACTGACTTTAGCTTTTGGGGTTAATGATATTGACGGTACCATAGATGATTCTACCAAAATTTATAGCATGGCCGGTAGTGAAGAGCAAAATCCGAGCATGACTACCGAAGAGTTAGTAACACTAATTCAACAAGTAAATCGCGTAGCTGTAGAGCGTGATACTTTATACAATGTGGTTCGCGAATTTGAGCCAATTGCAAACAGTATCGTATAAAACGAATATGCAATTTTTTACAATAAAAAAGCAGCAGTTTTTCACTGCTGCTTTTTTCATTTTTTAGTTGCTTGATAAAACTTTAATGCTTCATCCATATGCGTTTGAAGCTGTGCAATACGTCTCGCATCACTTGGATGCGTTGCTAAAAACTCCGGAGGTTTTTGCCCACCGGCTTTTGACATTCTTTCCCAAAACGCAATTGCTTCCTTGGGATTATAGCCCGCCATTGCTGCATACAACAAGCCATAATGATCTGCCTCTAATTCTTGTGCTCTTGAATTAGGTAATAAATAACCTGCCTGTGCGCCAATTCCGTAGATGTTCCCAAACAAAGAATTTATTTTTGGATTTTTACTAGTAACAATATCTCCTACCATTCCTAATCCTTGAGCAAACATCCCTTGGCTCATTCTTTCGCCGCCATGACCAGCAATTGCATGTGAAATTTCGTGCCCCATTACAATTGCCAAAGCTGCTTCATTTTGCGCAATTGGAAGTAAGCCGGTATAAACAACCACTTTTCCACCCGGCATGCACCAAGCATTCACTTGATTGTCATCTACCAAATTAAACTCCCAATTATACCCTTGCATTAAAGCTGCTTTTCCTTGTAGCGTATAATAATCGGTAATAGCTTTAGCAATTCTACCTCCTACACGTTTTACCATTTCTGCATCCTTATTTGCGCCATTGGTAATTACTTTATTCTGGGTAAGAAAGCTTTTATATTCTTGCACTGCCATCGTGCGTAATTGACTTTCTGGAATCAAACTAAGTTGTTTTCTTCCTGTAATTTGATTTTTAGTACAGCCTATTCCGGCAGCTGTTGCAATAATAAGGCTCATAAAAAGCAACCTTTTCATACACGAAAATTTAAATGATTAAATGAAAATTAGGATGGATTTACCATCTATGCAGGCTAGATGCAAAAGCAATACCAAACGTTGTAAGCTTAGTTAAAAAAGCGCCTATTTATCCTGGCGTGATTTTTTGCGATCTCTATGTTTAAAAATAGGGACGCGACTTTCGTTGCCGTTCAAAATCTTAATGATGTTTTTTTGGTGGGTTAAAATTATTAGCCCTGCCACCAAAACGGCAAAAATGCGGTAAACAATCACATCATCATTCCAAATCCATAGTACGCAAACCGGAAGAGATAATCCGGCCAATATAGAACTTAAAGACACATAACGTGTTAAGAATAGCACAAATAAAAAAACCAAGACACAACTACCGGCAATAACCGGTTGAACGGCCAAAATCATTCCAAACAAAGTAGCAACTCCTTTTCCACCTCTAAACTGAGCAAAAATTGGAAAGACATGCCCCAATACCGCAGCCAATCCTAGACCCACCATTAAATTAGTGCGATCCCACTCATTTTGTAAATAATGTGGAAGTAAATTATAAAGACCTACAGCAACCATTCCTTTAAGAATGTCAAAAAACATAACTACTGTGCCGTATTTAGGACCTAAAACTCTAAAAGTATTGGTAGCCCCCATATTGCCACTACCATATTCGCGTATATCGACGCCAAAAAATTTCTTGCTCACCAATAAGGCTGTTGGAATTGATCCGATGCAGTAAGCAATTACTATCAGTAAGAATTCTTTCATGTTTTGTTTGAGCGTTGAATTACAAATATAACCAATTTAGTAATTCTTAACAACAATTTAATATACCCACTTAGGCTAACTAGTTGCTTTTAACTTACTTATGAGCTAAAACGGCAATCCATCCATCGCGATGCAATACTTTAACCACATCAATTGCATGTGCAGCTAAGGCATCGCGCAAAGCAAGTTCATCAGTTGCCAAAAATCCACTTAACAAAATTGGTGCGTCGGTTTTCGCAATTGAGTAAATGGCCGGTAAGCTAGCTAAAATTATATTTAAATTAATATTCGCAATAATCACATCATGGCTTTGATTACCAATTAGTTCGTCAGCTAAAACAATATCTATTTTCGAACAATGATTTTGCTCAATATTTTCTCTTGAATTTTCAATACTCCATTCATCATTATCAATAGCCAAAACAGATTGGGCACCTAATTTTTCTGCTAAAATGGCCAATACATCGGTGCCGGTGCCAAAATCTATTACTTTTTTTGCTAAAAAGTTAACCTCCTTCATCAATTGAATCATCATGTAGGTAGTAGCATGATGACCGGTACCAAAACTCATTTTTGGCGTAATTACTAATTCGTGCAAAACATTTGTAATAGGTTGATGAAAATGCGCACGTATCGCTGCAAAATCTTCAATAATTACCGGTTGAAATTGTTCTTCCCATTGTTGATTCCAATTCACTTGCGCAACCACAGACCTAGTATATGCAACATCTTGCAAATGCTGCAAGGTTTCGTCGAATGCCTGCTGATTAAATTGATCTTCGCGTATATATGCTCTTAAAACTGTGCCCTCTTCTTCAAAACCTTCAAAACCAAGTTCACTCAAAAAAGCGATCATGGTTTCGTGCTGCACCGTACTGTTATCAAAAAATTCAAACTCTAAATAATCTTTCATTTCTGTTAATTTATGTCCAATTGAATTTTACTGCCTTTCCATTCAATATCTGTGAACCAAGTATTGGTTGAATTACTGAAGGATCCCTTCTTGACTATTTGCAACTTGCCATTATTGGTTACTTTATTAGGTATAGTCTTTAAACCGTGAACCACTAATCGGATAATATTTTTTGTTCCAACCTTTTTCTTATTGATGTTTTGAGCGGCGATTTGAATTTCTAAATTCGAAGCAGAAGGCAATGCACTAAATATCAATAAATCATATTGCTTATTTGCAATATTATTTTTTGAGTACCCATCATCCCAAAAAAGGTTACTGATTGATTCTCGTTCACTATAAAAATAATGTAGTATTAAGGTATCAAGATAAATTTGTTCCGAATTTTGTTTAGCATTCACCATTGGCAAGAACGCTCCTTCTTTCGCAAAAAATGGAATTCTATCCAAAGGCGCCTCTACATTTACTTTGCCATTTTGTGGTTGATTTGCAATCAAACTTCCGTTTTCAAAATTGATAGGATACCAATTGCCTTCGGGAAGATAAGCCGAACGGCTACGCATGTTTTTTTCAATAATGGGAGCCACTAAAATTTGATTGCCCCACATATATTCATCCGTTATATTAGCGGCGGCAGTATCTTTTGGAAAATGAAAATACAATGGGGCAACTAAAGGCCATCCCTTGGTTGTATGATCAAAAGCCAAGGTATAATTATACGGTAACATCGCATAGCGCAAATTAATTACATTACGCACGGTGGAACGAATTGATTCAGGCACCAATGCAGGTTCACTGGGCCAACTAAACGCATTGGGATCCACCTCGCCGAGCGCCGTTCCATGAGGTCTAAAAATAGGGGTAAACGCTGCAAATTGCAACCACCTAACATACAATTCCTCATCACCCTCTCCACCGGCAAAACCACCGGCATCGGCATGCGTGTAAGGAATGCCACTCATACTCATACCTAACATTACTTTCAATTGTGAGCGATAACCACTCCAACTTCTACTCACATCGCCGCTCCATGGGAAAATGCTAAATCGTTGACTACCCGCAAAGCCCGAACGATTTAAATGAAATAAACGTTGATTCGGTAAATCTTTTTGATAATGTTCAAATAACATTTTATTCCAATAGTGACCATACAGGTTGTGAATTTCATCTGCGCCAAACTTGCGCTTATAACCTAATGAAGAAAGATCATGCCGAATGTCGGAAGGATGCTTTTCCGGTTCTCCCAAATCTGTCCACCAGCCAACCACCCCGTTTTTCAATTGCTTTTGATAATGGTTCTTCCAAATCCAATCACCGGCATCTTTTTTAAATACATCTAACAATCCCCCTACACCAAAATAAAAATCTTGCAACATAAAAGGTTTACCCATGGAATCGGTTGCTAAAAATGGCAGACTTGCTTTAAACTGTTTGGTTCCCTTTAAAAAAAAGGGCTCTGCAATTAAAATGGTTTTGAGTTGTTGTTGTTTTAATTGCTGAATCATACCGGGCGGATTTGGCCACTTTTTGCGATTCACCCAATCAAGATTACCTAACGTGCCTTTTATGCTATCGCCAAACCAAAACAAATCGAAAATTACCGCATCAAATGGCATCTTTTCTTCCTTCATTTTGCCAACAATACCTTGCACATGCTTTTCGCTTGTATAGCCAAATCGGCTCATAAAATTACCCAAGACCCAACGTGGCGGTAAAGGCTGTACACCGGTTAGTTCATGATAATGCGTTAATATCTCTTTGTTATTATTACCAAAAATAAAATAAACAATAAGCTGACCGCTTGAAAAGCCGGCTCTAAATACAGAGCTTTCAGACTTTCCGATATCGGCAAAACCTTTTGAACCGTTATCAAAAAATACACCATAGCCTTTTGATGAGGTAAAGAATGGAACCGAAAAATTTAGGTTATCAGCGCCGTCGCTATATCCATACCATGGGCCGTTATATAAAGCAAATTGATAGCCTCTTCTATTCAATGGCAGGGCTCGTTCGCCGCCACCATAAATATGTTCATCTTGCTGCAGTTGTATGTCAAAACCTGAATAATTATCTACATTTTGGAATGCCGACAATTTCACCAAATCACGAATTAACAATGCATCATTTTGCAAGATGGCTGATATCGAACTCTTTGATTTTTTTTGAGGCAAAACCGCATCTGTAATGTTTTCATTTTTCGTGTACCCGTTAGGGTTATACACCACCTTTACAATATTTTTATTGATTGTTTCTACAGACAATTTTCCGGTAGGGATGGTAAAATCGGTGGAAGTTTGGGCAAATGTTAAGCTAATGATGGGTAGCAGCAACAACGCTAATAATATCCTTTTCATGATAAGAAAATTTAAGGCAATCATCAATGAGGTTCATTGCCATTATTCGAATACAAGATTACACTAAAATCATCATACAATTGTTGGAAGTTATTCAAAAAAAAATGCCGTCGATAAAAATCGACGGCAACAATAAAAGCTGAAGAGGTAAGCGAATAACCATTAAAATTTCATTAAAACTTATATAAAATGGCCACCAATGCACTGGCAGCGTGCGTAGTGCTTGCGCCACCGGATTTGCTGAAAATAGCCGCTTTCGATTGGTCGAAACGCAATTCAGGTACAATTGTTAACGGACCTACTTTATAATTTAGAGAAAGCGTATTGGCAAATAAATGCTGGGTTCCAAAATAAACGAGGTCATTATCCGAAACGTATTCAGATCTTAAAGTGAAACCAAGTTTTGCAGTTGGATCATAGTTTACATATAATGCAGCCCCTTTCCAACTACCTTTCGTTGTTCCGTTAGTGCGGTGTTGCAAGGTTGCATTAAGTGCTAAATTTAATTTTGAATTTACCACTTGCGTTACCACTAAATCATATTGCGTTAAACTTTTCAATCCTCCGGGAATTAATAAATTATCAGACCCATAAGATCCTACATAATTTAAATAAAACTTCGAATTACCGCCGTTAAACGAACCGTTAACCTGACCAATTAAACTTTTAACGCTATTTGTAGCAGAAGTTTGATCTGTATAATTAGTAAGGCCAAGCATTAACCCAATTGGGCCGGCTACATAATCTGCTTTTAATCCGGCATGAAAAAACGGTCCATTCGTAAACATATAACTCATGCTATAATTTCTATTAAGGGGCGCATCCAACAGCTCGTATCCAACATGTGTTGCAAATTTTCCGGCAGTAAATTTTAGTTTACTGTTTACATTGTAAGTAATAAAAAGTTGCTTTAAATTAGAAAGAGAAATGAAGCCATTTTTATTGGTTCCGGCATCGCCGTCATTATAAGAAAACTCTTCTGCTCTCCTACCAAAGCCAACATCAATAGTGGCGGCCACTTTACCGGAAAGTGCCGATGCATCTACTCTTAACGTAGCCATACCCACTTCGAAACTATTTTGCGAATTGGTAAAACTGGTAAAGTTGTTGGTGCCACTATTGGCAAAATCGTGACGATAATAGGCATCTACACTGCCACTTAAATCTACCTTACGAGTAGAGTCTTGCGCATTTACATAGTTAGATATTGCGCATAAAGATAAAGCCGCATAAAAGATTTTCTTTTTCATGAGTTCATTTTTTAGGTTGTACAACAAATGGGAAAAGGAATTCAAATCATTGCTGGCGGCAATGTTATGCAGGCAAGAAAAGTATAACGGTGTAGGGATTAAATAACAATTTAATAGCAGCGGAATTCAAATGAATTCCGCTGCCTAAAATATTTATACAGTTTTTTCTTCCAAAACACCTTCAGTTTTCACCAATAAGGTTCCTTGAATATATTTTTCATTATGTTGAGAAGCGTCCAAACCTTCTTCTTCTTCAGAAGCGCTTACACGAATTGGCAGGATATAATTGATTAATTTAAAAATCAAGAAAGAAACTACAAAACTATAAACCACAACAATTAACATCGCTTTTAACTGGGTAAGGAAGAATCCCGGATTTCCATAAAGTAAACCGTGCGGACCGTCTTTAATGCCATGCACTACTTGGTTAGCAAAAATACCGGTAAGCAACATTCCTACCATACCACCCAAACCATGACAAGGGAATACATCCAAAGTATCATCTAAAGTAGATTTTTGTTTAATACCAACTGCGATATTAGAGATGATGGCACCAATTACGCCAATGATAATACTTTGCGGAATCCCCACATAACCGGCAGCAGGCGTAATCGCAACCAAACCAACTACGGCTCCAATACAAAAACCAAGTACAGAGGGCTTTTTCCCTTTTAATACATCAAAAAACATCCAGGCCAAACCAGCTGCGGCAGCCGCTGTATTGGTAGTACCAAATGCATTAACAGCTAGTGGCGATGCTCCAACAGCAGAACCGGCATTGAAGCCAAACCAACCAAACCAAAGCAAACCAGTACCAATTAGAACATAAGGAACGTTAGCAGGAGGAATTTCGGTTTGGTCAACATGAGATTTACGACGCTTTAAAACAAGAGCGCCGGCTAAGGCAGCACAACCGGCGGTGATATGTACAACAGTACCACCGGCAAAATCCCAAGCACCCATTTTTGCCAAGAATCCTTCAGGATGCCAGCTCCAGTGTGCAACAGGGGCATACACTAATAAGCTAAACAAAACGATGAAAACTACATAAGCCGTAAAACGAATTCGTTCTGCAACCGCTCCCACAACCAAACCAGGTGTGATTATCGCAAACATTAATTGAAAAAGAGAAAAAAGCGTAAGAGGTATTGTATTTGCTAACGGCCAAGCCTCATGCGATTTTACGCCTTTAAAGAATAAAAAGGTACTTGGATTACCGATGAAACCACCAATTGAGTCACCGAAGCTCAAACTAAAACCAACCACAATCCAAAGAACACCAACAATACCTGCAGCTACCACACTTTTAATCATGGTAGAAATTACATTTTTGCGATTTACCATGCCTCCATAAAAAAAGGCTAAACCGGGCGTCATCAAAAATACGAGTGCTGTTGAAATAAGCACCCAAGTCATATCGGCCGTATTATACTGGGTTCCGTCTGCAGCCGGAACAAAATCGGCTTCGGGTTTGATAGTTGCGGCTAGTATTGCCAATACAATTAAAACTAAGAACGGGATAACTGATTTTGTAGTGAATCTCCTCATAGAAATTTGTTTTGGTTTTGGTCTTTAATTATAAATAATAATTTATTTATATGTAAGCAATACAAAACAAATCTATGTTTTTTAGAGCATTTTTGTCAATATTTATTTATATTATTTTTTTTATAATGTTAGTAAAACCTGAAGTTATTAACAATTAAGGTTTGTTACAAAAAATCACTAAATATACATATACCATTGTATATCAGCATATTTATTACTGTTTAGAATGGAGGTCTTGGCCTATTTCTACCATTTCTCATCATTGATAAAATTTTTGAAATTAAGCTATCCAATTTTATTTTTTGTTCCTCTTGACAAATTTCTCTTAATTTTTTAAAATGATAAAAAGTATTAATATCTATATTTTTTTGAAGATTTGCAATTTGCAAGTAGGATTCATCAATCTTTTGCATATTAATAGTGGAATCTGCAATTTTCTCAAAAAAGGTTCTTTTTTCCAACCTAAGTGAATCTTGCAATGCATGTGTAAATTGACGATGATCATCTCTAAGTAATAAGTACGCTTTTTTTTGTTCCTCATTTAATTTCAACTCGTTTGCCACAAACTCATGCAATGGCTGCGGTGGTGGACCTTCATTACCATAATTAGGCGCATCCATATCCGGTTGAGATCGAAAATGCTTAAACCAAAAAATGCCCATCGTAGTTAGATTCAGCACCAATAAGGCTATAATTATAGTAGAAACCCATTTATTCATTTTCATGATGAAGGTTTTTCTTTTATTCGTAACTAAAATTTTGACTCCCAACCAATTCATCCTTCAATTCCCAAACCCCCGGATGAATTTTTTCTACATTTTCATACTTGCCATGTTTGGGAATAACTTTAGTGGTTTGATTCAATGTAGCCCAATTCAATAAAAACAGAATAAACAAACTTATAATGGCAAAAGAAGGTTGCAACCAATTATTAACCAATAAATTAGGCTCACTCGCCTCCAATTTGCCTTTAACTTTTGCATAAAAGAAATCACCGGTATCAGCCCGTTTAATAGCATTAATACTTTCTATTAAATTTTCAATTGCTTCCTTATTTGTATTTTCTCTTTTCATTTGCTAACTAATTTGACGATGTATTGAATCTAGTCCCCTCGCCCATCTATTGAATTAGGGCATTTTTTTTTAAATTAATCTTAGCACGTTGCAATAATGCATCCACTGCCTTTTCTGTTGTTTTCATAATATCAGCAATTTCGGCATAACTCAAACCCTCTAATTTGAATAAAATGAAGGCAGTTTGTTGTTTTTCTGGAAGTTGCTTTATTAGCTTAAATAATAAAGCCGCATTTTCTTTCTGATCCAATTGAACACCGGGATGATAAAAATTGGGCGGATCAACCTGTAATTCGCCTTGTTGATTAAATAATTGCAAAACAACTCCCCACCTTTTTTTTCTTTTTCTGTTACGCAAAATATCTAAACAACGACTTACCGTTATCCGATAAATCCAGGTAGATAATAACGACTCTTCTCTAAATTTTTCAATGGAACGATAAATTTGCACGAAAACATCCTGCGCCGCATCCTCTGCGTCTAATTCATGCTGAAGTAAACCTAATGCCGTATTATAAACACGTTGACGATATCGCTCCACCAATACACGAAAAGCAGCCTCTTCGCGCTGCTTTAATCTTGATATTAGCTCTTTATCCGTCAATTTTTTGCTAGGTTGTTTATGTATGCTTTGATGTATCTATCTCTGGCTTCTCAAAACTATTAATAAATTGTAGGATTTGGTTTTCAAACAATGCGCTTTCATTAAATAAAAAATGATGCGCCACTGGTATCACAAAAATGGGCACATTTGATAATTCTTGTTCAAATTTCAACAATCGAACCCCATCTTTTTCGGTAGTAAGAATAATTTTATCCTTTGTTTCTAATTGTTCAAATTGTTTTAAAACCTCTTTCAAATCATCACTATCAAAAATATGATGATCAGGGAAACGTAACATATCGTAGGTTTTCACCTGTTGATTTAAAAATTCCTTCAATGGCTTGGGATTGGCGATTCCACAAACCAGTAATACACTTAAACCTTCTTGTAACTTACATTGCAAATTGGGTTGAAACAAATG
>JBJOQA010000472.1:0-3288 GCA_046050225.1 Bacteroidota bacterium
CCGTTGGCAGTTTCCACCCTTAAACTATAACAACCGGTGGATGCGGTAACCGTAATCTGATGGCGTACAACCACTTCATCGTCGAGTGTAGGTACAACCCCTCCCTGCCAGGTTGCAGGGTTATTCCAGTTGCCGGAAGTTTGACTGTAAATAATGCGTCGTTCGCCGGAACGGCCTTGTGCATTAATTCGTTGGGTGAATAAATCGGTGGGGGGATTCCAATCTTGGGCGTTTGCCGGATAGTTACGAAGATCTTGCCAATGAACCATAAAATAGCCATCGGAATTACGGTTGATATCTAATTTAACAGCGGTGGCTGCAAGCAAGGTTTTTCCGGAAGCGGCAAATTGCTTCTCGCCGGCGGCATTCAGGTATTGAATGACCACCTGGCTGCTGGTATCGCCGATATAACGAAAGTAGGTAATCATATGATTGCCGGATGAATCCCAAGCTACATCAAAAGGATCTGTATATTCTCCATCGTCTGACCAAGCCTGATCAATTTCCAATCCATTGGCAGCATTCCAAAATTTTTGACCGGAGGAATTGACCTTTTGCACACACAATAACTTTTTGCTAAAATTACCGGAATTAAGATTAGTCAACTCAAAATAACAGGAGACAGAGTTATTCTCTGATGGAATTAAAAAAAGTTCATTAAAAAAGGAACTATTCTGGCCGGCTTGCGTAATCTTTACACCATATCCCGGGAAGATTTTCTGGCCGGTTGGACTAATTCGTTGCAAATAAACATCCAAAGAATCGAAAAGCTCATTTAGCGCACTGTAATATACAAAATACTGGCCACCTGACCCATCCGGGAAACTGTATCGTTGTTTTTGCTTCCGGTCCGGCAAAATCTGGTCGAAATCGGCCACCACTAGAGGCACTCCGTTAGGGTCAAGTGCCAGCGTTCCGTTTGAAAGAACATGCTGAAAAAACAAATCGATATATTCCTGTCCCGGTGTTGGAATGGGAGGAGCATTCCGGTTATCTTCATAAGTAATCAACAAACCTCCGGCATTATCGTGCGTAACGGTAAAATCTTGTAAATAACCTACCGGACTATGGGCAACTAAGGTACCGGTTGAGCCCCATAACTTCTGTCCTGATTCAGATAATTTCTGTGCCCACACATAGGATAAATTCGCCATTGAAGCCTCTTCACTCCAAGTGATTGCAACCTGCTGCCCGGGCATTGCAACTAAAGTGGGTGCGCAGTAACTGAAGAATCCAGTGGAAGTTTGTATTTCAATTCCATTACCTGGCCATAAAGTCACGCCTGAACCATTTACATGTTGTATAAACAAACTTCTTATCTGTTGCGTCCCATTTATAAATCTGTAGGTCTCATAAGTCATGTAAAAGCCACCTATATTATCAGAAACTACATCATAAAGGTCCAATGACCCGACTGGCACTAGAACCTTACCTGAATCAATGGTTCCAAATTGTGTTTGTCCATTGTTTTTAATCTGTTGCAAACAAATAGAAAAACGTGCGGTAAAATTTCCCGATAAATTTGTTTCCTGCTTTTCATATATCAAGAAATTTCCTCCATTTTGGTCTCGAACCGAAAATTGCTTGCCTACTTTAGAAATTTTCCGAATGACTTTATTTCCCCCGGCAATGGTATCGGTATTCCACTGACTGTAGCTTGACAAGCCGGTGATTAAAAATAAAAAGAAGAAGAAAGGAATCTTTGTTTTAGCTAAAATAAACATATATGTATTTTTTCAAAACCGAAAATAGACATAAATGCTTAATTCTTGAAAACTAAAATATCACTAGAGATATTTTAACGGATTTCTTCTGGCATTCAATACATAACGTTTAATATTGATCCAAAAGGCTACAAAAAGGTAAATGATTACTGGGGATCCCATGGTAAGAAAGGAAATATAGATGAAATACTTACGGATGGTGGAACTGGCTATTCCAATGCGCTCACCGATAGCGGTGCAAACGCCAAAAACATGCCATTCGATAAAATCCTTGAAGCGGTTCATATTGCTAAATTATTTAAAAAAAAGACATAACAATAGGATTATTTTTTTGTTCAACGTAAAAAACGTACTTGCATTGTTGTAATTTCGCGTGAAACCCATTTTTTTGGGTATTTGACTCTTCAATTTTCACTTTTAAATATCTCTTTATTATGGCTTTCGACATTGACATGATCAAGAAAGTGTACGCCAATTATGGTCAGCGTGTAGCAGCAGCGCGCGCAGCCGTTGGTAAACCACTGACACTCACCGAAAAAATATTATATGCCCACCTTTGGCAAGGCGACGCAACTACCGCTTTTGAAAGAGGTAAAAGCTATGTTGATTTTGCGCCGGATCGCGTAGCGATGCAGGATGCAACTGCTCAAATGGCTTTGTTACAATTCATGCAAAGCGGTCGTAAAAAAGTAGCGGTGCCTAGTACTGCACATTGCGATCACTTAATTGAAGCAAAGGTTGACAGCAAAACGGATTTGGATCGTGCAAAATCTGAAAGCAGCGAAGTGTATGATTTTCTTGCTTCAGTAAGTAATAAATATGGTATTGGCTTCTGGAAACCGGGTGCAGGTATTATTCACCAAGTGGTGTTAGAAAATTATGCTTTCCCGGGCGGGATGATGATTGGAACAGATAGTCATACCGTTAATGCAGGTGGTTTGGGTATGATTGCCATTGGCGTAGGTGGTGCTGATGCTTGTGATGTGATGGCAGGTTTACCTTGGGAGTTGAAAATGCCTAAATTAATTGGTATTAAACTTACCGGTAAATTAAGTGGCTGGACAGCTCCTAAAGACGTTATTTTAAAAGTTGCAGGTATTCTTACGGTTAAAGGTGGTACCGGTGCAGTAGTTGAATATTTTGGAGAAGGCGCAACCAGCATGAGTTGCACCGGTAAAGGCACTATTTGTAATATGGGTGCTGAAATTGGTGCTACCACTTCTACTTTCGGTTATGATGCAAGCATGAGCCGTTATTTACAATCTACCGGTCGTGCCGAAATCGCAGCTTTAGCTGATGGCATTCAAGAACACTTAACCGGAGATGCTGAAGTTTATGCAAATCCTGAATTATATTTTGATCAGGTGATTGAAATTAATTTGAATGAATTAGAACCACACTTAAATGGTCCGTTTACGCCGGATTTAGCTACGCCGATTTCAAAAATGAAAGAAGCTGCGGCGGCAAACGGATGGCCAACAAAAGTTGAAGTGGGTTTAATTGGAAGTTGCACCAACTCATCTTATGAGGATATTAGTCGTGCCGTAAGTTTAGCCAAACAAGT
>JBJOQA010000473.1:0-25386 GCA_046050225.1 Bacteroidota bacterium
GCAAAATTTATGCTTGGTGCACTTGCGGTATCAGCGAAAAACAACCCTTTTGCGATGGCGGCCACAAGGCTATTGATGGCAATCCCTACAAAAGCATGAAAGTAGAATTTGAAGAAGCTAAGGATGTTTGGCTTTGCCAATGCAAACAAACTAAAAACCCACCCTACTGCGATGGCAGTCATAAGGCTTTATAAAAAGTAAACGCATAAAAAAGGAGCAAGTTTTTTCACTTGCTCCTTTTTAATTTGGAAAATAACTTATTTCCGCAAAGTTGCCGGCATTTCTTTGCCCAACAAATTGGTATAAATAAACTTCGTTTTCATGTTGGTATAATGTAACCATTTGTTACCCGGCCAACCGTGGCGACCGCCGCTATAGGTCATCAATTCAAATTCTTTTTTTGCATCTTGTAGTTTGCTAGTAAAATTGATAGTATTTTGAAGATGTACATTATCATCAATAATACCATGCACAATTTGCAAAGTTCCTTTGAACTTGCTCACATGCGTTAATACCGAACTTGATTTATATCCATCCGGATTTTCAGCAGGCGTATCCATTAGCTTTTCGGTATAATGGGTATCATAATAAGTCCAGTCGGTTACGCTTCCCCCTGCCATGGCGTGCGTAAATACATCCGCCCCATAAGTTAATGCATAACAACTCATATAACCACCGTAACTAAAGCCGGTAATACAAATCTTTGTTGGGTCGGCACTACCGTTATCAACGAGCCATTTTACCATGGTACTGTAGTCTTTCATTTCCCAGTAGCCCAAGTTACGATGCATATAATTCACGCCTTCTTTACCAAAATGGCCGCTGGCGCGATGATCCATCACCACCTGAATTAAACCTTCTTTTGCATACCATTGTTGGTTACCGTTTAGCGACCAACCATCCCAACAAGTTCCAGCATTAGGACCGCCATAAATGGATATCAATACCGGATATTTTTTTGATTTATCCATATTTAAAGGCCAAACTACACGCATCGGCAATTCGTATAAACCATCATCACTTTTTACACGTAACAATTCGGTTTTAGCTAATTCATATTGATCAAATTCTGCAGCCTTGGCTTCGCCTAAATCTTTAATGATTTTTCCTTTATTGTTAACCAAGGTGGCTTTTGCCGGTGTTGAAACATTAGAGTAAGTAGTTACAAAGTAGGAAGCATCAGGCGAAAGACTGATTTCTCCATGATTGTAATCTCCGAATGTAAGACGCAATAAGTTTTTACCGTTTAGGTTAACACGATACAAATCGTGGCGCGCCGTGTTTTCTAATCCGCGGGCGGTAAAATAAACAACACTGTTTTTTTCATCTACATATTCAATATCCAAAACAGTATACTTTCCGGTAGTAACGGCATTTACCAATTTGCCGGTCATATCATAGTGATATAAATGACGCCAACCGGTTTGATCGCTAAACAGTAAAAAGCCCTTGCCATTTGCCAAAAACTTAATTCTGCTGCCTTCATCATCTAAATCAATCCATGTTTTTTGGGTTTCTTGATACAAAACTTGTTTTGCACCTGAAGTTGGGTTCACGCTAAATATTTTCAAATTGTCTTGCGTACGTGGCATCCACTGCACCCACAATGCGCTACCATCGGGTGTCCAATAAGGCAAACCAAAATATTGATCATCTTTTTCATTAAAATCGGCCCAAACAATATTTCCGCCATCCGGTGAAGCTACTCCTACTTTAACTGCAGGGTTTGGATCGCCGGCTTTGGGGTAACGAACTTTTTCTACATAGCCATGTTGACCGTTTCCGTCAGCCATGGTATATTCAGGCACATTGCTGTCGTCAGTTCTAAAAAATGCGATATGCTTGCTATCGGGGCTCCACCAAAATGAGCGATACTGGCTTGATCTTCCCAAAATTTCTTCGGTATAAACCCAGCTTGCATAACCGTTTAAAATGGTTTCACTGCCATCTGTAGTAAGCGCGGTTTCTTTTTGTGTGGCAATGTTTACGGCATACAAATTATTGTTGCGGGTAAAAGCAACATAATTTCCATCAGGACTCATAGTGGGGTTCACTTCTTTTTCCTTGGTACGGGTAAGTTGAACCTCTGCACCATTGATGGTAATAAATAAATCATTGTTTTTTTGAAATGCTTTGGGCGTTTCAGTTTCTGTTTTTCTTTTATCAGTTTCTGCTACCGGCGATTCTAAACCGGTTTTTGCATCAATGGCCACACGTTTGCCTTCTTTACTCATTACAAACCTGCCATTATCTACCCAATACAATACATTGGGTGCAGGTTGCACGATTCCTTTAAAATTGTTTTTAAAATACTGGTCGTCTCCCAGTGATTTTTTTTGCGCCGAAACTGCAACCGAGCAACAAAGGAACAAGCCTAAGGCTACGGCAGATTTAATTTGCACCGTCATCATTGATTTACTTTTTTTATGCCGACAAGATAGTTTTTTTCCAAACATTAGAAAAGCTAAATTGATAAGCGGAGCAGCCAACAAAAAAGCCAACAACGAAGGTGCTTGTTGGCTTTTGAATGCGTATATTTTGAAAATTAAGAATTAAGGGGTTTCTTATGCAAGTGTTTTTTAGCTTGTAAGTAATCGATAAAATAAATTACACGTAAGGAAACGCTATTGGTTTGGCTTCCACTTAAGGTTTTAGAAAGATTGCTCATATAATTACGTTCAAACTCGCGGTTGAAGGTTTCGGCCATATCTTTCCATACAAGGTTTAAGAAGCTGCCTTGTGCAAACTGCCAGGTGTACACCATATCTACACTAAAGAAATTGTAGTTCTGTTTCACATTTCCGGTAAACGGATTTTCGGGTTTCACTAATTTTCCATTGAGTTTTAGCTCGTAAAATTGTTGTGGATCTACTTTACTCCAATAGTGGCGGGCTCTAAATGTGATACCCATTCTATTAGTAAAACTATACTTGATATTGAGTATATTTTCAACGGTGCGCACATTTCTTCTTGAAAAAATAATGGTGTCTTTCCATGGATCGCCCTGCATGTAAGGTATGGTTGCCGCCCATCCCGGCTGGTCGTTTACAATGGAAAGTGTTACGTTATGATCAATGGAGAATTTACTGTTGAACCTAATTTTTCCAAACAACATTGGATCAAAGCTCACCCGTTTGAATACACCGCCGGTACCGATACCCCATTGCCCACCCCACGAAAATTTCTTGGCTTCATTACTATTCCACCAAAACATGGCACCAACTCTACCGGTATTGGCAAATACCCTACCGGGCACACGGGCTTCATAAAAATCATTATACGCCGCACCCATATTGATATTAGCACCAATCCACCAAAGTCGTTTCGTTTGTGCATTCAGGTTGATGTTTGCGCCGGCACCTTGAAACATGCGATCTTTCTTTAATAAAATGTCTAAAGGACTTACCAATCGGCTATACCAACCATTGAAGTTGATACGCAATTGATTGTAAAAACCGCGTGGTTTGGTCCAATTATACCCCATCCACACGCCTTGATCCATGGTGTTATTATTAGTAAAATAGCCCATGTCACTTTTGTCGTACTTATCATTACTCAAATCTTGCCAAACATTAAAATTGAATCTGCCACTGGTTTTGCCAAAGTAAATACTATGTGCGTATCCCAAAACAGTTTTGCCATTTTTATTCATCAAGGCACTCATATTTACCCCGCCGCCCACATTCCAAGTGTTTGATTTATCGTTTAAATCAAATAAGAGCGCACTAACGTTAGCATCGTAATCAGGGCCACTGCGCCAAACATTGGTATTTACAAACGAAACACTAGAGTTATTTTTCAAACTTTGATTCAATACCAACACATTGTAATTGGTTAATGGATCGGTTTCAAATTGGCGTTGTTGTTTAGAACTATTTTCGATGGTTGCAAATTGCGATCGTGTTACGGCGTTTAAAATCCCAATGCCTAATCCGCTCTGTGTTCTACCGCTAATTTTAGTGGCATTGATTAATTTGCTTTGCGACGGGTTTTTGATAACCGATTCATCGCCATTTGTTTGGCCATAGGCATCCCAATAATGGATAGGCTCGGCCCCAATTCTTCTGCTATAAAAAAGGTCGCCTTTATTAAACAACTCTGTTCCTTCGGTAAAAAATTGGCGATTTTCGTTAAAACGAACTTCAAATGGCGAAAGGTTTAATACGCGATTATCGGTTACTACCTGACCAAAATCGGGGATCAAGGTCATATCTAAAGTAAAAGCTTGATTGAGGCCATACTTTACATCCATACCGCCATTTACCAAGGTAGTTACCTTGTTGGCACCGGCTTCGGGGTTGGGATTATGATTGGCATAAACCGAAAAATAAGGCGAAAATTGCAGGCGTAAAGGCGGTTTAATATTTTCTAACCCTTTCAAAAAACCTTCTTGGGTAAGAAAGCCATTCACATTTGGATCGATGGATTGCCAAAATAATTGTTCTCCGCTTTTTTGCCTACGCCGAACAATATTTAAGCCCCAATCTTGCACCTGCTTTTTACCAAATCGTATAGCAGAATAAGGGATGAACATTTCAAAACTCCAACCTTTATCATGAATCACCGAAGCACTTTGCCAAACACCATTCCAGTTAAAATCTTCATTATTCCCGTTCATATTGGGCGAAAAGCGTGCATCCATTTGCTCTCCCAAGGGGGTAACAAAGTATTCAAAAGCATTTAATTTATCTACATACGTATCGAAAATGATACCGATAAAATCATTGTTACCAAATCCATCTCTTCCAATTAATTCACTGGCGATGCTATCTTTGGTTTTTTCGTACAAGTTGCCCCCGATGTAAATACCTTCATCGTTGTACAAGAAAAACACCTCCGTTGCATTATCCGGATTTTCGGGCTTAAATGGAACCGGGCGTAATGATACAAATTGATTGGCTACAGGTGCCCCTTGCCAAATAGGCTCAGTTAGCTTACCGTCTACCTTAATATTTTCTTGAATTCTTTTGGCTGCAATTTGTTTCTTTTCTATCGGCAGTTGGGCCTGCAGCGATAAAAAACCGTTGAATATCAATAGCGCTAATACAATTACATGCTTCTTCATAAACGAGACTGTTAGTTGGCTTTAAAATAGATTTACGAAATTATACGTACGAGTTTTGAAAATGTTACCGCTCATCAAACAGCAAAGGCATTTTTATTTTTTTAACAAATAGTTTAAACCCGTGTTTTGCGAAAAAACATCCAGCTTAGTATCTAACCATATATTTAAACTCGAGGCATGCAGTTAAAAAAAAGGATTTACCTTTGCGCTTCAATTAAACAGCATCATCCGATTGGCAAACGAAAACTTAGAACGCAAATCCTTTTTTAGAACCATTAGGGGTAAGGCTAATACAGAGCCGAAGGAAATGTCGTTTTTTGACCATATCGACGAATTGCGTAAGCATATCTTTCGCTCTGCCGCAGTTTGGATGATTGCTTCTATTCTGATATTTGTATATATCGATTGGGTATATGATTATGTGATTTTAGCGCCCGCCAATGCAAATTTTATCAGTTATTCGGCTTTATGCGATTTTGGTCATTGGTTGTTTCACAACGATTCTTTTTGCATGCCGCCGGTAAAAATTGATTTTCAAATCAATACCGTAAACGGAACTTTTACCTCAGCTATCAATATTGCCATGGTAGGTGGTTTAATGGCTGCATTTCCCTATATCTTTTTTGAAATTTGGCAATTTGTAAAGCCTGCACTCACCCCCAAAGAACGCCGCTACGGCCGAGGCAGCATCTTTTATGTTTCACTTTGCTTCTTTACCGGTGCCGCTTTTGGTTATTATATATTAGCCCCTTTTACTTTTAATTTTCTGGCCAGTTTCTCTTTAGGCAAACTCAATATGATCATTTACCGCCCTTCTTTAAATGATTATATCGAAACCCTTACCAACTTGGTATTGGGTTGTGGAATCGCCTTTGAATTACCGGTTCTTTCTTATGTTTTAGCAAAACTGGGCATCATTACCGGCACATTCTTGAAAAAACAATTTAAGTACGCCATTGTGGTGATTTTATTTGTTGCGGCAATCATTACGCCTTCACCCGATTGGACCAGTCAGTTCTTGGTAGCCCTTCCGCTTTTGTTATTATATCTTATTAGCATCTTCCTGGCCGGACGTGTTGAGCGTAAGCGCAAAAAAGAAGAAGATAAAGAATGGAGTTAATTTTTTAGTCTTCCAATAATACTTGCATCCTCACCAATTAACTGGTTATGGAAAGAAATCGTACCGCAGTAATTAAGCTACAAAAAAATAGATTTCAGTTTCAATGCTCCTTCTTTCTATTTACCTTTACGAAGTAGAAATTTACTGCTGTTTAGCTTTAACAAATAGGCAAATGGTAGTTTAGTTTTTCTGTTTTTTTACTTTAAATTATTTGTCATGTTACCATTTAATATGAATTTACCGGTAGCTATTGGTTGCGACCATGCCGGTTTTGATTGTAAAGAAGATTTGATTTCTTTTTTGGAAGGTGAAAATGTGATTTTTAAAGACTTTGGAACCTTTGATAAGCATTCTGTTGATTACCCAGATTTTGCGCACCCATTAGCTGCAGCCGTTGAAAAAGGCGAAGTTGCTTTTGGCGTTTTATTATGTGGTAGCGCCAATGGTGTAGCTATTACTGCTAACAAACACCAGGGCGTTCGCGCTGCTATTTGCTGGGGAGAAGAGCTTGCCGAATTAGCGCGCAAACATAATGATGCCAATATCCTTTGTATACCGGCACGATTTGTACGAGATGGCGATGCCGAAAAAATGTTGGATATTTTTATGCGCACTCATTTTGAGGGCGGACGACATGCCACAAGGGTGGAAAAAATTCCCTGTTGATTTTTGCTTTACCTAATACAATTGCATTCATGATGAAAAAAAATCTTGTTTTCACCTTAGCCTTAGGGGCTTTGCATAGCTTGGCTTTTGCACAAACCGATCTTTCCAAAAAATACGCCGAAACCATTACCGGCGATGATTTGCGGAAACATCTCACCATCATTTCGGCCGACGATATGGAAGGCCGTGAAACCGGTACTGAAGGCCAACGCAAAGCAGCCTCCTATATTGAATTACAGTTTAAAACAATTGGATTAAAAGCTCCGGCAGCCCTAAAGGGATATCAGCAATTATATCCGTTGGTGGCCGATTCGATGGAAGCTGCACATGCAAAATTAAATGGCAGTGAGTTGGTTTACGGTAGCGACTATTATGTGCAAGTAAGCAAAAACGACAATTGTGCCATTCAAGCAAATGAGTTGGTTTTTGCCGGCTACGGCATCAGCGAACCGGGTTATGATGATTATGCCGGAAAAGATGTAAAAGGAAAGATTGTGGTGGTGTTTTTAGGTGAGCCCAAAGAAAATGGCCTTTACTTATTATCTAACAGCAGAAACATTTCTGAATATACTTATCCCGGCCTATCGGCCAAAGCCGCAAAGGCAAAAGAAAAAGGAGCGGTTGGCATTATTGTGATTCAACAAACCATGAAAAATATTAATAACTCAGTGGTTAACAACAATGCCAAAACCAATTTAACTTTTCAAAGAAAAGATGCCTTGGTAGGCCTACCTTCTATTGTTTTAAGTTCCGAATCTGCCACAAAACTATTTACCCAATGGAAAATGGATTCGTTGGTAGCCCAAGCAAAACAAACACAACGCATCTATCCCGAAACGGTTGCCAATTTTAAAGCTGATTATAGTTTTACCTATCAGAAAAAACAAAGAGTAATCAACGCCAGTAATGTATTGGGCTATGTAGAAGGAACAGATAAAAAAGATGAGTATGTATTTGTTACCGGTCACTACGACCATTTAGGTAAACGAGGCGATAAAATTTTTCATGGCGCCGATGATGATGGCAGTGGCACTTGCGGTGTTATAGAAATGGCCGAAGCATTTGCAAAAGCAAAGGCAGCAGGGCATGGTCCGCGCAGAACCGTTGTATTCATGACGGTTAGCGGTGAAGAAAAAGGCCTTTGGGGAAGTGAATATTATAGCGATTACCCTGTTTTTTCATTAGACAAAACAAGTGTTGATTTAAATATTGATATGGTTGGCCGTAAAGACCCCGGACGCAAAGAAGGCGACAATAATAATTATGTATATGTAATTGGACACGATAAATTAAGCTCCGATTTGCCCGTTATTAACGAAGGCGTAAATGCCCGTTATACCCAATTAGAATTTGATTATAAATATGACGACCCGAATGATAAAGAAAGAATTTATTATCGTAGCGACCATTACAATTTTGCTAAAAAAGGGGTTCCGATTTTGTTCTTCTTTGACGGCATTCATGAAGATTATCATAAAACAACCGACACCGTTGATAAAATCAATTTTGATTTGTATGAAAAAAGAATACGTATGATTTTTCATACGGCTTGGGAAATTGCCAATCGTGATCAAATGCTGAAGCGCGACATTCCGCTTCCGGCAGAAAATTAATTGAACAATTTATAAGCAAGATGTTTTACGCTTTCAATGGTTTTAAACCGGTAGTGCATGAATCGGCATGGATTCATCCGCAGGCATGCATTACCGGCAATGTTATTATTGGAAAAGATGTATATGTTGGTCCCGGTGCTGCCATACGTGGCGATTGGGGCCAAATTATTATAGAAGACGGTTGTAATGTACAAGAAAACTGCACCGTACATATGTTTCCGGGCGTAACGGTGTATTTAAGAACCGGCGCGCATATTGGACATGGTGCGATCATTCATGGCGCTACCATCGGCAAAAATTGTTTGATTGGAATGAATGCAGTTATTATGGACCGAGTGGTTTTAGGAGATGAATGTATTGTGGGTGCACTCAGTTTTGTAAAAGCTGAATGGGAAATTCCGGCAAGAAGTTTATTGGCCGGCAATCCTGCAAAAATTATTCGTGAGGTATCAGATGATATGATTCAGTGGAAAACCCAAGGCACCCAACTATACCAACAATTGCCTGCCGAGTTGTATAAAAGTTGGGAAACATGCGAACCATTAAGAACGATTCCAGAAAATTTGCCACAACAAACGGCAGCTTATCAACCTTGGAAATCAGCTACCTAGTTTCCTTGAATATTTAACGTGAAATATTCAAGAACCGGCCATCAACAGTACTTTCATTAAATGTTATTACGCGGTTATTTAAGCGCGCCGAAACAAGCGGGCTAATGCAAGCGCATCCCATTTTATCCATACTAAAAATACCGTACCCGCAGCTTTTTGTTATGGGTGTATACGTGATTTGATCTATCCAAAATTGGCGCGATAACGAGGGCAATTCTATCTGCCAATCAAAATCAGGATGAATATAGTAACCTACTAATGTAGGAGAAATGATAACGGAATCGGTAAATATTTGCGCTTGTGCATTTTGACCCAATACCCAAACAACAGAATCAATCACAGTTTGCCAATCGCCTTCTTTCGGATATTTTCTAACAATAACTGTATCCAATTCATTGGTAGTAAATCCTATAAACTGGGGTGTTACATAAGGAACGGCACAAGGATACTCGCGCGTGCAGGCAGTTACAAAAACGGCCAGCATTAAGCATGTTAGCTGTAACGTTCTCTTCATATTAAAATTAGCTAGTTAAATATACTGCTTCTTTTTCGCTTTTAATATTTGCTTAAATTGAGATGCTATCTGCCTTAAATGAGAGAACGTTATTATTCTATAGATATTTTTAGAGGTGCAACCGTGGCCTTAATGATACTGGTAAACAATCCGGGTAATTGGTCACACCTGTTTTCACCGTTAGCACATGCTACATGGCATGGCTGCACCCCTACCGATTTGGTTTTCCCATTTTTTTTGTTTGCCGTGGGCAATGCTTTAGCCTTTGTGCTTCCGCAAAAGCAATCAACAGCCAACATTTCTACCTATATCAAAATATTAAAAAGAAGTTTTTTGATTTTTATCATTGGCTTATTGCTCAATTGGTTTCCCTTTGTTCAATATAATGATGCGAACGAACTCGCTTTTAAAACCTTCAACAAGCTGCGTATTATGGGGGTTTTACAACGCATTGCGGTTTGTTATTTGTTAGCAGCGTTGTTAGCATATTGGTGTTCGATGAAACAACTTGTGCTAATCATTTTAATGCTTTTGTTGGGTTACTGGGGCTTATGCGTATGGATGCAACCTGTAGATTCTTTTAGCCTCTATGGCTGGTTTGGCAATAGTATCGACCTACAAATATTCGGCGAAAAACACCTTTATACCGGAGAAGGGGTACCCTTTGACCCGGAAGGATTGATGAGTAGTTTTGGCGCTATCGCAGAGGTACTAATTGGTTATTTGATAGGAAGGCATATTCAAAAAACAGGTAAGCAAATCGCGCTTCCTACAGGTTTATTTTTAGCAGGATTGATATTAATATTGTTGGGTTGGGCTTGGTCGCCAATATTTCCGATTAACAAAAAAATATGGACGAGCAGCTACACCCTTTATACAGCGGGTTGGGCTACCTGTATTTTATCTGTATTTATTTACTTCTTGGAGATTAAAAAAACAACCGGCTTCATCGACCGATTTTTTGAAGTGTTTGGCAAAAACGCCTTATTCATTTTTGTATTAAGCGGCGCACTGCCTCGGTTGCTGCGACTTATTAGATGGCAAGCGCCACCTACGGATACTCAAGCAAAACATTGGATCAATCCAATGAGTTGGTGGTACGAAAACTGTTGCGCCGTTTGGTTTACTACCGATCCGCGCATAGGTTCTTTGTTGTACGCTATTAGTTTATTAACCTTAATGTGGTTAATAGCCCTTTGGATGCACCGCTCCAAAATTTACATTAAGGTGTAACTACTCGGTAGGTGGCTTCAAACTGTTGCACCGCACCGGGCTCCAATTGCATGAATCCTATACCGTTATTAAAACAATCGGCCAAGCCGCTCAGATTTTCGATGGCGATGCTATCGCGATGGTCGGGTGTATATATTTGAAGGAAAGGGTAATTTTTATTTGAATATATTTCAAGCGCCAACCCGTTAGCAGGGTTGGTAATTTTTGCGGCAGGCTGATCGTACGAGTTCTCGACCGAAAAACAATCATCAAATTTTTGAGATGCCAATTGTTTTGGGCTTGCAAATTCAATGTAAGTTTCATGCTGGCCTGTAGGTATCATCCCTTCATCAAAAATCCATTTTTGCCGGGTATTGATTTGAAGTTGCAATTCGTCTATTTTGCAGCCCAACGTAAAATAAGGATGCCATCCATCTTGTATAGGCATCGCTACTTCGGCTTTATTGGTGATGGAGGTAGTAACAGACAACACCGCATCCGCTTTAAGCGTATAGGTAACGTCGCAGTCATAATGGAAAGGAAATCCACTATATCTTCCGCAATAATGATAATGCAATGAAACTTGCGCCAAATTTTCGCTGGCAAGCTGTTGTACTACCATAAACGGCGCATCATACAAAAGTCCGTGAATGGCGTGATCACCCAAAACAAACCTTCCGGTTTGATATTCCTGCCCATTAAATTGGTAATTAGATCCATTTAATCTACATGCAAAGGGCGATAACTTACAACTTCTAAAACCCTTTGTGGCAAGATTTGCATTAAAATCACCTTCACTGGTGTATGACTGGATAACATTTTGGGATTGTTCGTTGTGATTAACAACAAACGCATGTAAAATAGCGCCACAGGCGGGGGCTATTTCGGCATAAACCTGAGCAGCTTCGTTTTGCAGCACAATCAGGTCGAAACCATTTTTTCGAGCAGTTGTTACAGAAAACATTTTGGTTGGTTAAAGACGTGATCGAACAGTTTCTGTATACTTATTAGTTACGCGGGTTGAGATTATGGATGCTAGTTTCTAATTCAATTAATTCCATAACATTTTTAACACCCATTTTTTCTAAAACACGGGCTTTATGCGAAGCCACGGTTGAATTATTAATGGATAAAATTTCGGCAATTTCATTAATTGATTTGTTCTTCATTAGCAACGTGGCCACTTCAAATTCGCGCTTACTTAATACATCAAACTGACTAGGTTGTACATCATCACTTACCTGATTTGCGAGTAATTCGGCAAAGTGATCGCTGATATATTTGCGTCCATTCATGACCATATCTACTGCACGCAGTAATTCTGTTAATCCTGCGCTCTTCGATACAAAACCCATTGCGCCGCTTTTGATAAAACGCTTTGCATATATATTCTCATTACCCATGGAGAAAACAAGTACACGGGAACTGGGGTATTTTAATTTGATAAAATTGAGCAAACCAAAAGTGTCGGTTTGGGGCATCTGTACATCCATGATAATTAAATCATGTTGCTTATGCTTAATCAACTCCAGCGCTGATTTTTCGTCATAAGCCTCATAGATGGTTGCATTTTTGTATGTATCTAACAACACATTTTTTACGCCGGCTCTAACAACTTCATGATCGTCAATAATGAGTAAATCCATAATCAAAAATATTTATAATCTTTCAAAAGCTACAGAAAAAAAGTGCAGTATCAAATAGTTGTTTTACTACTCATTGTAGCTATAACTGCTGTTTTGTTTGTAGTAGTGGAACGCTGTCACTTAATTCAATGGCTTTATACTTCCTATTTAAGAATATCTAGTTAAAATAGGGAAATTCTTAAACAATAGGAAATAATATCATACCGTTTCTCAAATGTAGTTAATATAAGTATACAGAAATAGATATTTCATTTCGGAGCAATCCAAAAATGATCAAAAAATTGATTTTGTTAACTTTAGCTTACAAATCACAAACTTATTGCTCAACTTTGTAGCAAACATGCCTAATCGTACTTATTCATCACAAGACGTAAAAACTGCAGCCGACAGATTAGCCGCGCTGGAGGAAGAAAATGCGCTTTTGAAAAAAGAATTATTGCGGGCACAACAAGAGCGTCATCAGTTTCAACATAACCAATTAAAATATAGCAGCCTAGTAGATAATGCTACCATTGCATTTATTCATTTTGATGCACAAGGATTGATTATAGACTTCAACCAACATGCACTTCAGCTTTTTGGATATCAACGTGCGCAGATGCTTGCCATGAAATGGCCTCAACTATTTGCTCAAGAGCAAGAGATTATTGAACAAATCAACAAACTTCAATCAACAGGAGGTTCTTATAGAGGCATTGCAAAAGGTAAGACTAAGGCCGGATCTAGCTTTCCGATTAACATAACGGCCACCGGCTATGTAGAGGCTATTTCAAATGAACACCGTTGTAGTTTGCTCATTGAAGATATTACCAACAACGAACAGCGCGAACTTTTATTAGAACAAACTACCGCCTTAGCATTAATGGGGGGATGGGAACTAAATCTTGTTACCAATCAATTGCATTGGAGTAAGATGTTATATACCATTCATGAGGTAGGTGCCGATTTTAATCCAAGCACCGAATCAGCACTAGCATTTTACCCGGAAGGTTATAACCGAGATGAAATGGTTCGGCTGCTAAAATTAGCTATTCAAGAAGGGAAGCCCTTTGAAACCACGTTACAAGTGGTTACCGGAAAATCCAATCTTCGTTGGATACGATCAAAAGGGAATGTAGAAATCGCGAACGGCAAAACAGTTAGAGTTTATGGTACCTGTCAGGATATTACCAAAGAAAAATTACTAGAAGATGATTTGGTAAGAGTACAAAGTTTATTTAAAGCCGCATTTGAAAATAGCGCTGTAGGTATGGCCATTGTTGGGTTAGATGGATTTTGTATAGAGATTAACGATCGGCTATGCCAAATTTTAGGGTATAGCAGAGAAGAATTAAATCATCTCTCCTATCTCGATTTATCGCATCCCGATGATCGGCATGTTGATGAAGGCTGGTTTGAACGCTTTAGAAATGGCCAAGCAGAAGCCTGCCAATTTGAAAAGCGTTATCTCAAAAAAAATGGCGAAGTAATTTGGGCATTATTAGGAATTGCCCTGGTAAAAAACAACGAAGGAAAATCGCCCTATTTTGTAAGTCAAATTGTAGACATCACCGAACAAAAACGAAGTGACGACCAGGTGCGAGACGAACGAAATTTGTTAAGAACCCTTATTGACAATATCCCTGACTCTATCTATGTAAAGGATAATCAAGCCCGAAAATTAATCACCAATCAGGTAGATTTAAATTTAATGGGTGTGCTGAATGCCGATACGGTTTTAGGAAAAACCGATCTTGAAATTTTTACTACCGAAACCGGTAAAGCGGCCTACGAAGATGATATGCGCATCCTGCAATCCGGTGAAGCTATCATTAACAAAGAAGAAGATTTTTATGACAGAAACGGTAACCATGTTTGGCTTTTAACTTCCAAAGTACCTATCAGAAACGATCAAGAAGAAATTGTTGGCCTATTGGGTATTGGTAGAGATATCACCCGTTTTAAAGAGTATGAGGATTTATTAAAAGCAAGTAACGAACGGTTTGAATTTGTTACCAAAGCTACTTTTGATGCAGTTTGGGATTGGGATTTAATGGGCAATGATGTTTATCGCTCAGATGCATTTTACCAATTATTTGGGTACGACTTTGAAACAGGACGTGTGGGCTGGCATGATTGGTATGAGTTGGTGCATCCGGCAGATCGTGAACATGTTCAGGCCAATTTTGACAGTTTTATTAATTCAGATAGTATTAACTGGCAAGACAGTTATCGATTTAAAAAACAAAATGGCGATTACGCTTATGTTCAAAACAAGTGTATCAAAATTAAAAATGAAAATGGCAAAACCATTCGATTAATTGGAGCCATTCAAGATATTTCGGCACAAAAACAAGAAGAACAAAGATTAAGATTGATGGAATCGGCGGTAGACAAAACCAATGATATGGTCATCATTACCGAAAACCTAGACAACAAAAACATAAATGGTCCCTTAATCGTTTATGTAAACGACGCCTTCACACGTATTACCGGCTATAGTAAAAACGAAGCCATCGGCAATACCCCCGCGATGTTGCAAGGCCCGGCAAGCGACCGTGTTGCGCTTCGACAACTGAGTGAATCGCTTCGTAGAAATCAAGCCGGCAGCATTGAAACGATCAATTACAAAAAAGACGGGACCGAATTTTGGGTACATCTTTCTGTAGCACCGATTTTTGATGAAACCGGCAAGTGCACCCATTGGATTTCAATCAATAGAGATATTACCCCGCGCAAAAAAGCAGAAAAAGAAAGAGAGGTTTTATACGAAATTATTGAAACCATCAACAATTATAATATCAATCAAGCGATGAACTTGGTTGTAAAAAAACTATGTACTGAACTTGAATTTCCATACGGAGAAATTTGGTTGTTGAATTATGAAAAAAACCGAATGGTGTATAAAGCCCATTGGCAAGAAAATAAAAAAGTGGGCGCCATGTTTGATGAAAAAAATATCGGCAATACCATCATGGGATTTTCCTTAAAAGGAAATGCTTGGAAAAATAAAAAAGCACTTTATTGGGAAAACTTACAAAATGAAGACTTCAGCAGAAAAGCTGCTGCTTTGCAAGCCGGCATTACCAGTGGTATGGCTTTACCGGTGATTTATAATGGCGAAGTGATTGCCATCTTTAGCTTCTTTGATGTAAAACCATTCAGGCAAGATCAAATTCAAAACGAACTTTTAAAAAGAATTGGAACCCAATTGGGCGCCAGCATTGAAAAAACAAGAGCAGAAGATGAACTCTATAATTTCTTCCACCTTTCGGCCGATATGCTTTGCGTTGCCGGTATGGATGGTTTTTTCAAAAAAATAAATCCCGCGTTTTCAGTTGTATTGGGTTACACCGAAGATGAACTGCTTGAAAAACCATTCTTTCAATTTTTGCATCCAGAAGATTTAGAGGAAACACGCAATAAAATTCATCAACTAATTAAAGGTGAACCGCTTTGGTTTTTCGAAAATCGATTCATTACCAAATCAGGGGAAATCAAATGGCTTGAATGGACGGGAACGCCAATAGTGGAAGAAAATATCATGTTTGCCATAGCAAAAGATATTACGCAGAAAAAGAAATTTGAATCAGAAAGAAAACAAATTTTAGATAGTATTTCTGACAATTTTTATGCGCTGGATAAAAACTTCAATTTCACTTATTTGAATGCGGCAGCCGAAAAATTGCTAAATGGACACGGGGGCAGTTTAATTGGAAAAAACATTTGGGAAACCTTCCCAATTTTAAAAGGAGAAGAATTTTATGCGAATGCGCAATTATCAGTTAATTCGCGCAAACCAATCCATTTTGAATACCATAGTAGTATTGTAAATTGTTGGTTTGAAGAAAATTTTTACCCTACCGAAGACGGGTTATCTGTATTTTTTAAATCCATCGACGAAAGAAAACATGCAGAGGCACGCATGAAAGAAATGAACTTAGAATTAGAGAAGAAAGCAACAGAGTTGTCTAGTATTAATGCCGAATTAGAACGTTTTGCTTATGTGGCTTCGCACGACTTACAAGAACCCCTTCGCATGGTAAATGGCTTTTTGCAATTGCTGCATAAAAAACATGCCGAACAATTAAATGAAGACGCAAAAAGTTACATTGATTTTGCAATTGACGGCTCTAATCGAATGAAAAATCTTATCAGCGATCTTTTGCAATATTCTCGCGCCGGCGGTATGAACATGGAATTAGAAGATGTTTCGATGAATAAGGTTGTGGAAGATGTTCAACTACTACTTAAAGCTGCGATACAAGAGAAAAATGCAAAAATAGACATCGGAAACTTACCGGATATTGTTGCCAATAAAACCGCTATCACACAATTATTGCAAAATCTAATTGGAAATGCATTAAAATACCAACCCGACAAACAAATTCCTCATATACAAATTAAGGCAGATCAAACCCATGCAGGTTGGCTATTTTCAGTTGCCGATAATGGCTTGGGCATTATTGAGTCGCAACGCGAAAAAGTATTTGAAGTTTTTCAACGATTACATTCCAAACAAAAGTTTACCGGTACCGGTATCGGCCTGTCGATTTGCAAAAAAATCGTGGAACGATTAGGCGGCAAAATATGGGTAGAAGCCAATTTACCGCAAGGTTGCTTATTCAAATTTGTCATTCCTTTTGTTCAACTTCCCAAACAATAAGCACTAAACATATACCGCTTGCCTAATCTTCTCTAACCGATAATTTGTAGCTGCTAATAAGGCCTCCATGTAGTAAAGTTCTTACTTAAACTTATTGCGTTCGTCCACAAAATAGGTGATAAAAAAAATTCATATTTGTTTGACCCTTATGATTGAACAGCCGCCATCAAAACATGAATGATAGCATAGCTTACGCTCGAAAAGTGTAAAAGCAACTTGACGCTAGATTTTATTTCTTCTTGGCAAAAGCAGCAATTTTGAGGAATCAACAAAACAATCATCAAGCGGTCTTCTTAAGACCCTAAAAGCGTAGTGCGTCACCGAATATTGCAAGCATATGGAGGCTTCTATCAACAATACCGTTGAATTTACATCCCACAAACTCACCGCATTGTTGCATCCGGCAAGAACTAAATTGCCGCAAGAAATACCAAGCAAATACGAACAACTTTTGGCCGAAAATGCAAAACTCAAATTGAGTTTGGCAAAATCGAAACGAGAAATTGTGCTTTTAAAAAATGCTTGCCATGCCGTTCATACCGGCTCTTGGGAAATTGATCCGCAGAATCGGTCGGTTAAATGGACTTCGCAATGCGAGCAAATATTTGAAACCGCCAGCAAGTTTAAGCCTACTTGGAACAACCTAGTTCATTTTTTTAAACCGGGCGAAAATAGAAAGATTTTTAGTGCTTTATTAAATGATTTAAACTGCAATGGTGTAGCTTTTGACAAAGAATTTTTGATCATCACTGCTGAGAAAAATGAAAAATGGATTCGCGTAAAAGGCGACGCCAAAATAACTAAAGGAAAAATCAAATCACTCTCAGGCGTTTTTCAAAATATAGATACTGCCAAAAAAACAGAAGAACGCTTGTTATTGCAAGATCAGCAATTGTCATTAATGTTTGACAATGTGCAAGATCTTATGTTTTTGTTGATGAAAGATCAAAAAAAGCGACTCAAGTATATATCTGTTAACAAAGCCTATCTTACCACAACCGGCTTAAAACAACAGCAGGTGGTGGGTCGTTTTTTAGATGAAACCTTACCTACCGAATCGGCACAAGCTATTCTATGCAAGTTTGAAGAAGCGATACGAACGAAACAAAAACTAAGCTGGGAGCAATCTGCACCATTTTTAACCGGCATCGAAACCGGCTTAGTAAATATTACCCCTTTGTTTGATGAACAAGGTGTTTGTATGGGTGTTGCCGGATCCATCCATAATATCTCGCAAAGAAAAAAAACAGAAGCAGCCTTACAGCAAGCATACTTGGAGAAAACTTCGATTTTGGAAAGTATTACTGATGGGTTTTATGCGATTGATAAAAACTGGACCGTTACTTATTGGAATAAAGTAGCTGAAGAAACTTTAAATATCCCCAGATCAGAAATTGTGGGACATAATATTTGGGACAAATTTGAAAATGCGGTTTCTATCAAATTATATAGCGAGTTTCATCGAGCCATTTCTAAAAATATTGCCGTTCAATTTGAAGAATATTTCATTATTCAAAAAGCTTGGATTGAAATTAGCGCATATCCGTCACCGTTAGGTTTGTCGGTTTATTTCAAAAATATTACCGATCGTAAAAATGCCGAAACTAAATTAAATGAAATCAATCATGCATTATCCCAAAAAGCAAGAGCACTTAGTGCCTCAAATGCAGAACTAGAGCGTTTTGCTTATGTGGCATCGCATGATTTGCAAGAGCCTTTAAGAATGGTAAGTAGTTTTTTACAGCGCCTAGAAAAGAAATACAACCCGATATTAGACGAAGATGGCAAACGTTTTATCCATTTTGCCGTTGATGGCGCAGATCGGATGAAGCAATTGATGGAAGACCTACTGAATTATTCAAAAATAGGTTCGCGCCCGCTAGAATTAGAGCCCGTAGATATGAATGAAGTGGCCTATACGGTGCTCAACATGTTGGAGGACACTATTCAAAAAACAAAAACAAAAATTTCACTGATTCCGTTGCCTACCATTTTGGCCGGAAAATCAGCGATGATTCAATTGCTACTTAATTTGGTCACTAATGGCATTAAGTATCAAAAAGAAAATCAAGTTCCCGAAATCACCATTTCCGTTGAACGCTTTTTCAACGAATGGCTATTTTCTGTAAGCGACAATGGTATTGGCATTGAAGAACAGTACAAGGATAAGATTTTTGAAGTTTTTCAACGCTTACACAACAAAGACGAATACTCCGGAACCGGTATCGGTTTATCGATTTGTAAAAAAATACTAGAACGACACAATGGAAAAATATGGATGGAATCTTCTGTAGGAGTAGGCAGTAGATTTTATTTTTCCTTACCTGCCGAAGAACAAATTAATGATCAATAATCCTAACTAATCCTTACCTATAAAAATGAGCATGCATGTACCTAGAAAAATTGAACATATTAATTGTAGAAGATAATCTAGGCGATTTTGTGCTCATACGTGAACACTTACTAGATAGCTTTTTGCAAGCCAATCTTACCAATAAAGACACACTTGCTGATGCACTTCTTGCCATCAAAGAGCAGGCTTATGATGTTATTTTACTTGATCTCACGCTACCCGATTGCAAAGGGCTTGAATCTATTGAACAAATGATGGTGATGGCACAAAAAATTCCATTGATTGTGCTCACCGGATATAATAACAAAGAGTTTGGAATTGAAGGATTAAAACTGGGGGTACAAGATTATTTAATCAAAGATGAAATCAATAGTTCTATCCTTGAAAAGAGTATCAGTTACAGTATTGAGAGAAAGAAAACGCAATTGCACATGCTGGAAAGTGAAAAACGCTTTCGAGCACTGATTGAACATAGCGCAGATGGACTGGCATTGTTAACTGTTTATGGTGATATTATTGAAATGAGTTCTTCCGCCACAAAAATCATCGGATTTAAACAAGAAGAAATTGGCAACTTTACGGCTCCCGAGCTCATTCACCCTCGCGACTTAACCAAGATACATCAAGCTTTTCAACAAGTTTTACAACAAACAGATGAAATTAAATTACTTCAGTTTAGATGCAAAACAGCCAAAGGAGAATATATTTGGCTCGAAGCCTCTTTACAAAATCTATTGTATCAACCGGAAGTAAACGCCATTGTATTAAATTTTAGAAATATTTCTCAAAGAAAAAAAGAAGAAGAACAACGATTACAACTGATTGACGAACTTACTAAATCTTATACCGATTTAAAGCAATTCACCTATATCACTAGTCATAATTTACGTTCGCCATTAACCAACTTATTATCGGTACTTAAATTAATTGATTGGGATGGGATAACCGACCAAGAGCATTTGCAATTGTTAAATGCCTTTAAAGATTCAACCATTCAATTAAATGATACCCTGAATGACCTTTTCAATATCTTATTAATTAAACAAAATAAACCCTTACAATTAGATACCGTTTTACTAGAAGATACCTTGCGTGAAGTATTGGCAGAGGAATCTACAAAAATTAAAAATGCTGCATTAAAGCTTTCCTACGATTTTTCGAAAGCGCCGCATATCGCATTTAATAAACCTTATTTAAAAAGTGTGTTTTCGCAACTCATTGATAACGCTATTCGCTTTTCAAAAGATGGAATTCCTTTGGAGATAAAAGTAAACAGTAAATTGCATGTAAATCAAACAGTGATTACTTTTTCTGATAATGGCATTGGTATCGATTTGCACAAAAATGCAAAAGAAAAAATGTTTGGCCTTTACCAGCGTTTTCATCAAAATCGAGGCGGAAAGGGTACCGGCTTGTATATGGTTCAATCAAAGATTACTTCACTCGGCGGTCAAATAGCAGTAAATAGCGAAGTAAACAAAGGAACCTGTTTTACTTTAACCTTTAAACAATAATATATGATTAAGCAGGTGCTTTGTGTAGATGATGAGCAGGTTACTCAAATGCTCAACCAAGTCATATTTAAACGAACGGGATTTTGTGAAAATGTAGTAACTGCTTTAAATGGAAAATTGGGTTTAGATTTTTTTGAAAAAATAATTCAATCCGAACCTTCCAATGAAACAATACCGCAGGTGATTTTACTTGATTTAAATATGCCCGTAATTGATGGTTGGGAATTTCTTGATAAATTCAAACAACAATATCATAACAAATTCCCTGAAATCAGTATTTTTATTTTGTCATCAAGCGTTGATCCTAAAGATATGAATAAGGCAGCAGCCAATTCATTAGTGAAAGGGTTTGTAAATAAACCCCTCACAATTGATGCCATTGAACAACTGAAAAATCACAACGATTTGAAACAATACTTCATTTAATCATTTTTGTTTACCAATTACGTTTTCTATTATGTCAACTTCAACACTAGATAATCGCCTCCGAATTTTGTTGGTTGAGGATAATGAAGGTGACTATGTATTGGTAAGTGAATACCTGCATCAGTCGATGCCCGATTGCAAGCTGGTTCGAAAAACCATGCTGGAAGACGCACTCACTGCCCTTCAAGAAGAAAATTTCAATATCATTCTATTAGATCTTACGCTTCCGGATAGTAATGGCGCCGACTCTATTATAGAAGTAGTTGCATTGGCCGGCAACACACCGGTAATTGTACTAACGGGTAATAGTGATAAACAATTTGGCATAGATAGCTTAAAATTAGGTGTAGAAGATTACTTGGTAAAGGATGAAGTAACACCTGCTATTTTGATTAAAAGTATCAATTACAGTATTGAAAGAAAGAAAAATCAATTACAACTTGCACAAAACGAACGCAGATTTAGGGCGCTTATCGAAAATAGTACCGATGGGCTTTCGGTAATTGCCGCCTCCGGCGAAATGATTGAAATTAGTCCGATGGGCCGTAAAATTTTAGGCTATTCCGACACCGATTCTACAGAGAATATTTGGAAAGATTTACTCCTTCCAGATTACATTCCGGTAGTTGCACATGCTTTTTCGCATGTACTTCAACACCCTAGCCAAGTTAACTATTGCGAATTTCGTATTAAGCTAGCGGATGGCAGTTATAAATGGATTGAAAACACTTTTCACAATTTAATCAATGAACCAAGTGTTAAAGCCATTGTTGCCAACTATAGAGATGTTACTGAAAGAAAAAATAACGAAGAATTAATTAAAGAATCGGAGGAAAAATATCGCTTCCTATTTAATAGAAATCCTCAAGCAATTTATATCTGGGATACAGAAACCCTTCGGTTTATTGACATTAATGAAACCTGCTCTCTTTTGTATGGTTATACAAAAGAGGAGTTTGAAAATATGACGCTTTATGATTTACGCCCCGAAAGCGAATATGAAAAACTAAAACAATTCGCCGAAAAAATGCAACATCGCGAATTAGAAAATTTTACCCATGTTTGGCATCATCGAAATAAAGCAGGAGAAGACATGCACATGGAAATTACCTCGCATCGCGTAATTTTTAATGGCAAAGTTGCCGTTTTGGCAATCGGTAATAATGTTACCGAAAAAATAATGCTAGAGCAAGAACTGGAAAACGAAAAAATTAAAAAGCAGCAAGAAATCACCGGCGCCGTAATTAGTGCCCAAGAAAAAGAGCGACAAGAAATTGGTAGTGAGTTACACGACAATGTGAATCAAATTTTGGCAAGTTCTCGATTATATTTAGGCTTGGTTCGAAAAAATATCAATGGAGATGTTTCTAATTATTTAGACGAAACAGAAAAACTCATTTCAACCGCCATTAACGAATTACGCAAATTGTCGCATACGCTTATTGCGCCATCTATGGAAGAAACCGAATTGGTTGACGCAATTGAGCATTTAATTATTTCAACTTCTAATGCAACCACCATTAATGTAAGTAGCAATGCGCAAGATTTTAAAGAGCATTTACTTCCCGAGAAAATGAAACTGGCCATCTATCGAATTATTCAAGAACAATTCAACAATATTCTTAAGTATGCCAATGCCACTGAAATTTTTGTAAGCCTTTTAAACAACGAAGACGGCTCTACTTTTGTTTCTGTAAAAGACAATGGCGATGGCTTTGACCCTACAAAAAAGCCAAAAGGGGTAGGCTTAATGAACATGCGTGTTCGCGCCTCCTTATTCAATGGCGAAACCCAAATCATTTCAGCACCGGGTAAAGGATGCGAATTACAAGTACTATTTAAACCATAATTGGATGCATTTAGTGCTGTTAGGCCCCTTTTTTGCTGACTGATCCGCTCATTTTAACCTAGCGCCTACCCGCTCCACCTACATTTACATATCTTTATTTTCCGTTACTTTGCAGGATATTTAATCAACGATCGCAAATAACAATTATACCTGGCTGTTAATCACACATTTGCAGGTGAATTTTTACCTAATATTTTTTTGTTTATGACGCGCACTTTCAGATGGCTATTCTCTTTCAGTATTATGTTGCTATTAACGTTTACAGCAACAGCTCAGGTTAATATGCTTGCCACGCAAAATCTATCAGAAATCAGTATAGATGAAGTGCCGGATAACGATATTAGTGCCTATTATCAAAAGGCGCTCGATAACGGATTAAATGATGAAACCCTTTTTCGCTTGTTGCAAGAAAAAGGATTACCATTAGTAGAAGTGAATAAATTGGCCGCACGTATTGAAAAAATCAAATCCGGAGGATCAACCAATTTAAACACGGATAAATCAAACAGTGGCTATTCCGGCAAAAAAGAAAGCAAAACAGATAAAAATTTACGTTACAAAGAAGATAAGGATGCTTTAGTGCCTATGGAAACTGCATCTGCCGATCTTTCAATTTTTGGAGCCGAACTATTTACCGCTAAAAGCCAAGTATTTGAACCCAATTTACGCATTGCTACTCCTGCAGGCTATATTTTGGGGCCTGATGATGAACTGATTGTAAACGTATTTGGCTTTAGTGAAAAAACCTACAATTTAACCGTAAATGCTGAGGGTAATATTTACATCCCGCAAGTGGGCCCGGTTTTCGTTAATGGCTTGAGTATTGAACAAGCATCCAGCAAGATTAAAAGTAAAATGGCCAGCACTATTTATAAAGCCATCGCCAGTGGGCAAACACGTGTTCAAATTTCATTAGGTAAAATTCGCAGTATCCGAGTAACGGTTATCGGGGAAGCAAAAAAACCGGGAACTTATACCGTTTCTTCACTCACCACTTTATTTAATATTTTATATCTCTGCGGCGGCCCTACTGATTTAGGCAGTTATCGAACTATTGAATTAATTCGAGGTAATGAAGTAAAACGTATTGCAGATTTGTATGGTTTTTTGCTTAAAGGCAATCAAAAAGACAATGTTTTGCTGCAAGAGGGCGATGTAATTCGAATTCCTTATTACCAAACACGCGTAACATTGAATGGATTGGTTAAGCACCCCGGTAAATTTGAGATGGTTAAGAATGAGTCTTTTGAGCAATTGCTACAATATTGCGGTGGTTTCAAGGATGAAGCATACAAATCTGCCGTTACCGTTTATCAGTTAACCGAAAAACAACAGCGTATTTTAGATTTGCCGGCAAATCAATATAAAAACTATCAACCCAAACCCAGCGACAAAATTGTGGTAGGTAAAATCTTAACCAGTTTTGAAAACAAAATCAGTATTGCGGGTTCGGTTATTCGGCCCGGAGATTATGAGTTAAATACCGGCCTAACCTTAAAAGAATTAATTGAAAGAGCCGGTGGATTAAATCAAGATGCTTATCATGAAAGAGCCAGTATTAGCCGGTTTGATGAACGAAACATGCCCATACAAATGGCGTTCAATGTTGATTCAATTTTAAATAATCTTGCTAGCATTGTATTAAAGAAGAATGACAGCGTTACTATTTATTCAATTTTTGAATTGAATAATTTGGTAACCGTTAATATTGATGGCAATGTAAAAAAACCGGGCAAATACAAATGGGCTGAAAATTTGAGTTTACAAGATTTGATTTTAAGAGCCGGCGGGTTTAATGAAAGTGGAGATGCCCAAAATATTGAAATTGCACGCCGCATTAACAATGTAAGCTTAACGCAATTGAACCATATTCAAACCGAAATTATTACCATTAATTTAGCGGACAGCGGCTTGAAGCACGATATTTTACTCAAACCCTATGATGTTATCAATATCCGTCAAAAAACCGATTTTGCGAGTCAGCGTACGGTATTTGTAGAAGGGTTGGTTATTCATCCTGGGCGTTATACCTTAAAGATGAGTAACGATCGAATTAGTGATGTTATAAATCGTGCCGGTGGGTTTAGAGCCAATGCAGATACAACTGCTTTAGTGATTCGCCGAATTTCAAAAAAGAATTTCACCACAGAAG
>JBJOQA010000474.1:0-9076 GCA_046050225.1 Bacteroidota bacterium
AAAGAGTACCTCTAACGTTTATGACTAAACGAAATTAAACCTCACCGGCTTGTTGAATAAATGCATCTATATTATCATCAGTTAGCAAGTGCAATCGTTGTGTAATTGTATCCGCCTCCCAATTCCACCATTCTATTTTTAAAAGTTGTGCAATTTGCTCTTCCGAAAATCTTTTCTTTATCAGCTTTGCAGGATTACCGCCAACTATGGTATAGGGTTCAACATCCTTAGTTACTAAGGCATATGCACCAATAATTGCGCCATCACCAATATGTACGCCTGGCAAAATGGTTGCACGATGGCCAATCCACACATCGTTTCCTACGATGGTATCTCCTTTAGTGGGATAAGTTTTACCGGCCATGGCATCTTGCCAATCGGCGCCAAAAATAGCAAATGGATATGCACTAACGGCATTCGATAAGTGATTGGCCCCATTCATGATAAATTGTACATCAGCAGCAATCATGCAAAATTTACCGATAATGAGTTTATCGCCGATAAAATCAAAATGATACTTTACATTTTTCTCAAAATTTGCTACATTTTCAAAGTCGTCGTAATAGGTATAATCTCCAACAATTATATTGGGGTTGTTGATTAGATTCTTTAAAAAACATAATCGATTATAAGCCGGAAGCGGAAACAATAGATTTTTGTCTGGAGCAGCCATACAATTAAAATTAAACATTTAGGTTGCAGCGTACATCGCTCTGTTTACAAATGTAAAATTAGGGTATCATTAATTATTCAAAGTGGCAACAAAATAGAGGTTTTAGGGAAACAAAAAAGCCACCCGAATGGATGGCTTCTATCTTAAATGGATTGTTTAGCTAATTTTTTCAACTTGCATGTAGTTCAATTCTACCGGAGTAGCTCTACCGAAGATTTTAACTTGAACCTTCAATTTCTTCTTCTCGTCATGAACTTCTTCAACCGTACCGTTAAAGTCGTTGAAAGGTCCGTCGATAATTTTGATGGTTTCGCCAACAATAAATGGTTCGCTCATCACCATTCCGCCGCCTTCGCCCATTTCATCAACTTTACCCAACATTTTATTCACCTCTGATTTGCGTAAAGAGATGATATTTCCTTTACTGCCTTTACCATCGGTTAAGAAGTGCATTACGTTGCTAATATTGCTGATATGTTGCACCATATCATCATTTAATTTAGTACCGGCAACTTCAATCATAACGTATCCGGGATAGAAGTTTCTTTCGCGCATTACTTTCTTACCGGCTTGTACTTTATATACTTTTTCTACCGGAAGAAATATCTGTTTGATGATTTCTGACCAACCGTTTCTGATAATATCTTTATCTAGATATTCCTTGATTTTACGTTCTTTTCCGCTTACTACGCGAAGAACGTACCATTTACTATTATCCTTTTCTTGTACTACGGTTTCTTCCATTATCGGTTAGAATAAAGTGTAAACGAATTTTAAACTGGCATTTGCCACAAAGTCCATTACGCCCACCAAAGCGGTGATTACCAAGGTAGCGCCTAAAACAATCATGGTTGATTGTTGGAGTTGCTCCCAAGTTGGCCAAGTTACTTTTTCTACGAGCTCTTTGTAAGAGTCTCTAACGTAGGCTGAGATTTTATTCATAATAATTAAAATTGCAGTTAGCGCTTAAAGTTAAAGTAAATAATTTCAAAATTAGAATTATCTATCAAAAATTGCGCTATCTAAAATAGCACGGGCACTAGGATTCGAACCCAGATCAAAGGTTTTGGAGACCCGTATGCTACCGTTGCACCATGCCCGTAAAACTAATTAGCTAATTAGCACGGATGCCAATTAGCTAATTAAATATTTCAAAGATTCATCAATTACTTGATGATTTCAGTTACCTGACCAGCACCTACTGTACGGCCACCTTCGCGAATAGCGAATTTAAGACCTTTCTCCATCGCAATTGGTTGGATCAATTTAACAGTTAAGTTAGTATTATCACCAGGCATAACCATTTCTGTACCTGCAGCCAAAGTAACTTCACCAGTTACGTCGGTAGTACGGAAGTAGAACTGAGGACGATATTTGTTAAAGAATGGAGTGTGACGACCACCTTCCTCTTTGCTCAATACGTAAACCTCACCTTTAAATTCGGTATGCGGAGTGATAGAACCTGGTTTGCAAAGAACCATACCACGACGGATTTGAGTTTTCTCAATACCACGTAATAAAAGACCTGCGTTATCACCAGCTTCACCTTCGTCCAATAATTTTTTGAACATCTCAACGCCGGTACAAGTTGTAGCCAAAGGCTTTTCTTGTAAACCTACGATTTCGATAGCTTCACCAACTTTGATACGACCTCTTTCGATACGACCGGTAGCAACGGTACCACGACCAGTGATAGAGAACACGTCCTCAACACTCATCAAGAATGGTAAGTCAACTAACCGTGGAGGTAATGGAATGTAGCTATCTACAGCAGCCATTAATTCATCGATTTTAGCAACCCATTGTGCTTCACCGGCTAATGCACCGGTAGCAGAACCTTGGATGATTGGTGTGTTATCACCATCAAAACCGTATGAGCTCAATAACTCACGAATTTCCATTTCAACCAATTCCAACAATTCAGCATCGTCTACCAAATCAACTTTGTTCATGAAAACAACGATTTGAGGTACACCTACCTGACGAGCCAACAAGATGTGCTCTTTAGTTTGTGGCATTGGACCATCAGTAGCAGCAACTACCAAGATAGCACCGTCCATTTGAGCAGCACCGGTAATCATATTCTTTACGTAGTCGGCGTGACCTGGACAGTCTACGTGAGCGTAGTGACGAGTCGCAGTAGCATATTCTACGTGAGCAGTATTAATGGTAATACCCCTTTCTTTTTCTTCAGGAGCTCCATCGATATCATCGTAATTTTTTTTCTCCGCTAAACCTTTTTTTGACAAAACATCGGTAATAGCGGCAGTTAATGTTGTTTTACCATGATCCACGTGACCGATAGTACCAACGTTTAAATGGGGTTTATCCCTTTTGAAAGACTCTTTTGCCATTTTTGGTGTTTTTAATTTGTTTTGAATATGGTTATCATTTTAAGTCTGCTAACCAGTGACTTTAAATAAGTTTTAATATCTGGCGTAGAACCCTGCCAGCCTCTGCGTATCGCGCACAACGGGCCATCAAAAACCAGACAACTTACTGTACTGAGCTGTTGATGAGAATTGAACTCACGACCTCTTCCTTACCAAGGAAGTGCTCTACCCCTGAGCTACAACAGCTTGTTGAGAGGTTCGCGAAATCATTTACGCAATCCTATCCGTTATCAAAAGATCTACAGACAAGCAGAGATATCTTTTTAAAAAACACCTTTGGCATCCTTCAAAAGGATTAAATCTGCAATGTAATTCTTAACCGAAGATAAGAATTCAAGTTTACTTGAGCGGAAGACCGGGCTCGAACCGGCCACCTGAAGCTTGGAAGGCTACCGCTCTACCAAATGAGCTACTTCCGCTTGTTTTCTTACGCCTATTTGCATTTACAATTATTTGTAAACAACAAATATTTTCAAGAAATAAAGAACTGTGGGCAGTGGTGGATTCGAACCACCGAAGTCGAAGACAGCGGATTTACAGTCCGCCCCATTTGGCCGCTCTGGAAACTGCCCCTATTTCAAAGAAATCCGATTAAATCGGCTCACTTTTAAAAAATGAGCCGAAGACTGGAGTCGAACCAGCGACCTACTGATTACAAATCAGTTGCTCTACCAACTGAGCTACTTCGGCATTTTCATTCTCTTTAAAAATTTGGGCTACTTATTGAGTCGATCCTAAAGAAGAAAGAATCATCAAATTTACCTCATTTTTTATTGTAGAAAGAACTTTTGAAAAAATCACCCGTGTGCGTCATTTTTTCGGAAGGCAAAGGTAAGAGAATTTGGTTAATAGCAAAACTTTGAAAAAGATTTTTTTTTACAACTTTAAAAAATGTGAATAAACCCGCATTTTATGTTGAATAAAATCAACCTGCATTTTGTTAGCAAAATCGATAGAACCCTTTACCATACTAATTTTCATCCCAACCTTGCAAATATAACTCAAAAAAAATGCCCTCGAAATCGAGGGCAAAAATTTATGCAGCTAAACGCTCTTTTTTTCGCTTTATCTGATTGATTACAGAATCTAACGCGGTATCAAAACTCTCTTCGAAGGATTTTGATGAGTGTTTTACAAAAAAATCGTATTTCGGAATATGTACTTTTATTTCTACTACTTTGTCTTTGATGGTGTGAACAATATTATCCAATTTGAGATAAACATCCACTTTAGTAATACGTTCGTGATATTGGTTTAATTTTTCAAGTTTTTTTTCAACATAGGATACTAATTTAGTATCAGGGTCAAAATGCACAGTTTGAATGTTAACGTTCATAGCAATCTAATTTTTAATTAATGAACAAAATGGTTGGTGTAAAGATGATGGCAATAGGCAATGGGGTTTAGGTTTTGTTCTTTTTGGTTTTCATATTCAAGTTACTTTAAGAAGTTTTAATTACCAAAAGTTCTTCAACTTTATAACAGTAAAATGACATTTTTATTGCTTAAGCCTTCGGATGTGCTTTCTTATATACATCCTTTAACTTTTCAATCGTATTGTGTGTGTAAACTTGTGTAGCTGCCAAACTACTATGGCCCAATAATTCCTTTACCACATTCAATTCCGCACCATGATTTACCAAATGGGTGGCAAAGCTATGGCGCAATACGTGCGGACTTCTTTTATCAATCGTACTAACTAAAGAAAGATAGTGCCGAACAATGCTGTATACCTGACGCGGGTTAAAAGGTTTACTTTTAGCATTGATCAATAACACCTTCTCTTCCACCTCTTGCAACACCAGCATGCGCATTTGCAAATAAGCACGCAAAGCAGCTACGAGCTTAGCGCCTATAGGGATGATTCGTTCTTTATTTCCCTTTCCTAAAACTTTTAATTGCTGATTCCCCAAATCAAGCTGGGTAACTTTTAATCCAACTAACTCCGCCTGCCGAATACCGGTTTGATAAAATAATTCCATAATCAACCGATGGGTCATCCCCTCAAAACCTTCCGGGAATTCTACATGGTCAAACAGAGTTTGCATATCTCGCTCCTCCACAAATTGAGGCAAACGCTTTTTTACTTTTGGGGATACAATAGTGGTAAGCGGACTGACTTCTACTATTCCCTGGCGCATCAAATATTTATATAAAGATTTTAGGGAGGAAATTTTTCGATTGATTGACCGCGACTCCATGCCCGCCTCCTTTAATGAAGCTAGCCAAGTTCGTACAACCGATGCCGTTACCTCTTTGGGATCAACACCATCAAATTGTTGTTGAAAAAATTGAAAAAAACTAGTTAAATCAAATTCGTAAGAAGTTAGGGTATGACGCGAATAGCGCCTCTGAAACTTCAGATAGTCTAAAAAAGAAATAATCGCAGATGGGGGTGTTTCAGGCATAAAAAAAACTGATAGCCAAATGTAATGAATTCGGCTATCAGTTTAAATATTTTAAGAAATCGAAAGATTACAGCTCGATCTTTCCGCTAGCGATGCTCTGCTTGTAAACAGCTTTCAACACTTGCGTGCGACGCTTAATAGAAGGCTTCGTGAATGATTGCCTTTCTCTTAATTGTAACAAAACTTTGCTCTTTTCGAACTTCTTTTTGTACTTTTTCAGCGCCTTGTCGATGTTTTCGCAGTCTTTTGAATCAATAATTAACATATGTAATACCTCCTTTGGTAGTTTTTTTAGAGGTGCAAAGATAATGATATTATTGAAAAATCAAAACACTAACCAGAAAAAACTAATTTTACATCATGTTTACAGGCATAATTGAAACCATCGGACAGGTAGAATCCATTACCATAGCGGGTTCTAACCGAAATTTTTGGATAAAATCTTCTTTAACCGATACGCTAAAAATAGATCAAAGTGTGGCTCATAACGGGGTTTGCCTCACGGTTGTGGCCATTGAAAACGGTTTACATTGCGTTACAGCAGTGGCCGAAACCCTCGAAAAAACCAATTTAGGCCAGTGGCAAGCGGGTACTTTCATCAATTTAGAGCGCTGTATGCCAATGAACGGGCGCTTAGACGGTCATATCGTTCAGGGACATGTTGATAGCACCGCCACCTGCACCCAAATCGTTCAAAAAGATGGCAGCTGGGAATTTAGCTTCAGTTTCGATGAAAAATTTGCCGCCTTAGTTATTGAAAAAGGTTCCATTTCTTTAAACGGCATCAGTTTAACCATTTTCAATATCACTCGTAATAGTTTTACGGTAGCCATCATCCCCTATACCTACGAGCATACCAACATGCATACTTTAGAAGTAAATCAACGTGTAAATATTGAGTTTGATTTGATCGGAAAGTATGTGCAACGCTTTCAGCAGGTTCAAAACCATTAAACCGGCCTCGCAATAAAGGTTAAAAACGGTGCAAGGTATCTTCCGCCAAAAGGCACCAAGCCATTGGCGATGCGCATCATGAAGCCTTTTACACCCGATTGAAACTGATTGTAAAAACCGGTTTCAAATTTCATGATATATTTTGCTTCGTGAAAGCATGCTTGATATTCGGCGATCGACATTAACCTTTCTGTCCAACTTCCGGTATCCGGATCACAGGTATTGGTGGGATGTAAGGGCGGAACAGGCATTTGTCCGGTCACCAAAAATTGTAAAACAGCAAATTGAATATCCGATCGTTTCAGGCCACGCGTAGCCGTAACCAAATGCAGTACTGTTTCTTCCGGCAAGGTTGGCGCCGCATCGCGGATAATTTGAGCGCGTTTTTCGCGAAAAGAGATACTGGCACCATGTCCGTACAATGCAAAATCATCCGGCGAACCGCCCTCCCATTCATCTTTGCGTTGCATTAGCATCAACTTTCGCCTTTTTAGTGGATGATGCATGTTAATTCCTGTTCCAAACACCAACAACATCGCTGGAAATGACTTTCTAAACAATGCCAACATGGGTTCGAGCCGATAAACATGTTCAATCACATCAAAACTTACTAAGGCATCGGGTTGAATTTCTTGCTGCTTAAAATAAGTAACCAAGGCTGTTTCATCTCCAACAATAAAACCATCGATATTTATTTGTAAAGCCACAGCCAATTTTTCTGCAGCTTCCATAAAAACCGGATTGATATCATTGATAAAAACCTTTTTGGCTCCCGCGAACTTAGCCAATAGCCCCATCACCCCGTTTCCTGCGCCATAATCTACCCAAACAATCTCTTGCAAAGGCAATTGCGCTGCATTACAAGCGCTTGCTAGCTGCGAAGCATATATTCTTACAAAGTAAGGCACATGGGCCTGTAAATGCCTTAAATAGGCGGCACAATAAGCCTCCAAACCCAAAGCATTAATATCCAATTGCTGTAATTGCTGTATAAACCGGAGTACAATCGAATTGGAAATGGTGTATTTTTTATGCATGCGTATTTACAAAGATGATAAATCTATTAATACAAAAGCAGCAAGTTTAATACGGCTATTGCCGGATGGTTGCCCAGCACCTAAATTACCTTTATCTTGCAGGTACTACATTTTAAACATTTTATTCTTGCTCGGCTAAATTAGCAGCTTCATGATTCGAAAAATCATCTTTCATCCCTATTGTTTCTTTGCGGTGATTAGCTGCCTGTTTTTGTGGCCCATTAGTTTGCAAATTTTTACCGTTAAGAATGATGCGCTTACTTTTTATTATCCGGTAAGAGCCCTTATTAGTGATGCATTACATAGCGGCAATCTACCATTATGGACGCCCTACATCAACATGGGCTATCCTATTCATGCAGATATGCAAAGTGGCGCTTGGAACCCGGTGGTATGGTTTATTGCTTGGCTTACCAATTACACACTAGCAGGATTTCACCTAGAACTACTCCTCTATTTTACCCTTGCGGGGATTGGCTTTTACCAATTAGGCAGAAGTTTAGGTTGGTCAATGTATCCTGCACTAATTGTGGCAACATGCTACCAATTCAGCGGGTTTATGTTGGATAATGTGCAGTTTTTTGTTTGCCTGCCGGCTGCAGCTTGGCTTCCATTTTTGATGCGTAACTTTTTACAATTGCTCAAACAATATCAATTGAAAGATGCGATTGCTTGCGCCGTATTTTTAAGTCTAATTTTAACGGGCAGTTATCCGGCACTCCTCATCATTATCGGCTATTTTTTAGCAACCGTTCTTATTTGGCATGTTATTCAAACGCAACAAAAAATAAAAGCACTCACCTCTTTGTTGTTGCCACTTGGTATAAGCATTTTAGCTTTTTGTTTATTGAGTTTACCTGCCATAATTTCGTTTGTTAACCATTTACCCTTTATTGATAGAGGTCAAACCCAATCATTAAGCTTTGTACAACAAAACTCATTAGTACCGGCATCGCTTATTTCTTTGATCAGTCCGTTTAGCAGCACAGCCAATGCAGCTTGGCTCAATACCAATCCATTAATGCGCAGCTCTTACCTTGGGTTTATCCCGTTATGCTTTACCATTTTTGGCCTTTGGAAATATCGTTTGTACAAACAACCTGTTATTCAACTTTTTACTTTTTCAGCAGGAATGTTTTGGTTACTTTCTTTTGGGAGCCATTTTTTTGTGCATGGTTGGGCCTATTATATATTACCTCTAGCCAATACCTTTCGCCACCCGGCGCTGTATCGGCTCATCAGTATTTTTTCCATGTTAACAATTGCAGGCTATGCACTGCAGAATTACCAAACAAACCCGCTTGCTAATGCTTGGAAAAAATACACAATTCGTGTATGCATTACCGTTGTATTGTTATCAGTAATCTTATGTTTATTGCATCTGGATGAGTTTAAACCGTTTCCTGATTTGAAACATGGCGTATCCGGCGTAATACTGCATAGCAAGTTTATTTGGCGATACATGCTTCAAATAATCCTGCTGCTTCCCCTCATTTGGCTTGTTGGTTATGTATCGGCAAAGCCGCATTTTTTTAAGACTTTACTGTTTATTTGCCTAGCCGAACTTTTTATTTTCACTCAATTAAATATGCCGGTAACGGTAATTGGTGC
>JBJOQA010000475.1:0-13791 GCA_046050225.1 Bacteroidota bacterium
AAGAAATGTAGAAGGGTTGGAGCAAAAAGTAGATGGCGGTAATTTTGTAGACAAAACCGGAAAAATATTGGGTAAACATAAAGGCTATCCATTTTATACGGTAGGTCAGCGCAAAGGATTGGAAGTTGCTTTAGGTAAACCCGCTTTTGTTACGGCCATCGATCCCGAAACCAATACTGTGGTGTTAGGGGATGAAACGGATTTGTTGGGTACCAATTTGCACGTGGCAAACCTTAATTGGATTAAATATGATGGTGTAGGGGAGGGAATGGAGTTGTTAACTAAGATTCGCTATAAAGATAAAGGTGCGATAAGTCACTTAACAGCATACGAAAATGGTATAAATGTTCGTTTTGTGGAAGATGTAAAGGGCATTGCTCCGGGGCAAAGTGCGGTTTTTTATGAAGGAGACGACGTGGTAGGTGGCGGAATTATTCAACGCGAGGGGCAGCAATTACTATCTTTGTAATGTCTGTAATAGTATAAGAATCAATGTTTATGAAAAATATATTAGGAGTTTTGGCGGTTGGTGCGATGGTGTTTTTGGCTTCTTGTAAAAAAGAATCCGAAACCTTTGTTACACCGCAAATTAGTGATTATGCGCCTTTAGCCGTGGGTAAATACATTACGTATCAACTAGATTCAACCGTTTTTTATACCAATTTCGGAACTACCACCGAAGTGTTCTCTTATCAAGTAAAGCATACCGTGGATGCGGAGGTAACTGATAATTTGGGTCGACCAGCGTTTAGAATCATTCGTTCTATTCGAAAAAATGGTTCAGCCGCATGGGTACCAGACAATACTTTTATGGCCGTTGCTACCAGCAACTCTTTAGAGTTTGTTGAAAATAACCTTCGTTTTATCAAATTGAAATTGCCCATCAGCAATAGTTATGCATGGAAGGGTAATGCATTTATCGATACTTATTCGCAATTTTCAACTTTACGCTATTTAGATGATTGGGATTACGTGTATGATAGTTTAGGTACGAGCTTAACCCTTGGAAATGTAATCTTAAACAATACCGTTAAGGTAGATCAGCGCAATGAGGTTATCGGTAATCCGGATGATCCAACCTTGTACAGTGAAATTAACTATGGCGCCGAAAATTATGCGTTAGGCATTGGCTTGGTATATCGCCGTTTTTTCCATATCGAATATCAGCCGCCAACTTCCGGCCCGGGTTATAAAGTGGGTTATGGCGTAACTTATACCATGATTGATCATAACTAGTAAGTACTGCTGAATACTTTATCTGTATTTTTGAGACGGTCAATCCCAAGCAAATAAAGTTGGCATGAAAAAAATCTCCTTATTGCTCCTGTTGAGCATTGTTTTCTTTACTGGTGCCTCTGCGCAATTGAATCGTTATATCGTACAGTTAAAAGATAAGAATTCAAGTGCATTCAGTATTTCAAACCCCGGTCAATTTCTTTCAACTCGTGCCATTGCACGCAGAAATCGCTATCAAATTGCAATAGATGCAACCGACCTTCCGGTAAATGCTAGTTATATCAATACCATTTCCGGCCTTGCCGGCGTAACCGTAATCAATGCCAGTAAATGGTTGAACCAAGTATGTGTGCGTGTATCCGATGCTAATGCTGTTGCCGCTTTGCAAAATTTATCCTTCGTTCAAAATGTAAAAGCCATTGCAAGTCGACCATTAGGCAATGAGCTTAATCCGAATAAATGGCGAGCTCCAAATTTACCGATACCTCCTCCTGCTTCGCAGCGGCCGCAACAACCTCAAGATGTATTTAGCTATGGGGCTGCATATCGACAAATACATATGCATCGCGGAGAGTTTTTACATAATCTCGGATTTAGTGGTCAAGGGATGCAAATTGCCATCATGGATGCGGGTTTCAATAACTATTTAACCGTTCCGGCTTTTGATAGTATTCGCACCAACAATCAAATTTTAGTAACCTGGGATTATGTGGCCAATAAAGCGAGTGTGAATGAAGAGCATCCGCATGGTATGTATTGTTTGAGCACGATTGCAGCCAATCAGCCGGGAAGTTTTGTGGGCACGGCTCCGCATAGTAATTTTTATTTATATCGTTCAGAGGATGTTGCAAGCGAATATCCGGTTGAAGAACACAATTTTTTGGTTGCTGCCGAAGCTGCAGATAGTGCGGGGGCTGATGTATTTAGTATCTCATTGGGCTACAATCGTTATGATAATAGCAGTTTAAGTTATACCTATGCCGATATGAATGGTCGCACCAGTATGATGGCCAAAGGTTGCACCATAGCAGCGCGTAAAGGCATTATGGTATTTGCTGCAGCAGGCAACGATGGTAACGGCTCATGGCACTACATAACTACCCCTGCTGATGCGGATAGCATCGCAACGGTTGGCGCTGTTGGAACCAATAGAATTGTTGCAGGATTTAGCGGTTACGGCCCTAGTGCTGATGGCAGGGTAAAGCCCGATTTAGTTGCAGTAGGTAGCGGAACGGTGGTTGCCAATACCTTTGGTTCAACACCGGGGTCGGGTAGTGGCACCTCTTTTGCAACACCTTTATTGGCAGGCATTTCTACCTGCCTTTGGCAAGCTTTTCCGGAAGTGAGTAATATGCAATTGTTGCAAACCTTACGGAAAGTGTCCGATCAATTTCTACAACCGGATGACCGATCCGGCTATGGTTTACCGGATATGAAAAAGGCCTTTGTTCAGCTAGAACAGCTTACTTATAAACGCAGTATTGCCGCCATCAATGATCAATGTAAAATGCAATACCAATGGCGTGCAAAAGCTGCAAAGGGAATGCGTTTTGTGGTGGAAAGGAAAATAGATACGGCATTACGCTATCAGCCGGTTGATACTTTTTTAATAAACGAAGGCGCTTTCGCCATGCGAGAAATACAGTTTGAAGAGGCGCTTGCTGAATTTCAAACGCCTATCGCTTTACAATATCGCATTCGTATGGAATTGGCCAATGATACCAGTTTTATACTTGATTCGGCAACAGTTCAATATCTGCAAGATTGCAGTACGACTTTAGAAGACAGTTACCATATTCAACCTAATCCGGTAAGAGAGGAGTTGAAAGTGGCTGCTATTCGAACCAAGGCCGGCTCATTAACCTTAAGTATTTATACCGCTGATGGCAAAAGAATTGCGGATGTAAATGCTCAATTGTTACCCGGCACGGGCTACTTACGTTTGCCGATGCGTCAAAATGCTTCGGGCTGGTATGTAGCGGTATTATATGAAGGAGGTAAGCGTATTTGGTCGGAGCGTTTTTTCAAATTTTAAGAATCTTTCTTTGCAAAATATTTCCCATGAGTAAAATTGTTTTGATTACCGGCGCAACGTCGGGGATAGGTGAAGCTTGTGCGTATAAGTATGCCGCAGCGGGCTATCATATTATTATTACCGGCCGTCGTGAAGAACGCTTAAAGGTCCTTGCTACAAAGCTTTCGGCAAATTATGGTATTGAAGTATTGCCGTTGGTATTTGATGTGCAAAATAAGCAAGCGGTAAATGAAATATTAGGTGGGATTTCTGAAAATTGGAAGGCAGTGGATATTTTAATTAATAATGCAGGCTTAGCAGCGGGTCGCGATTTTTTTGACGAAGCCAGTATGGATGATTGGGAAACCATGATGCAAACCAATGTAAACGGCCTTTTGTACGTGAGCAAATTGGTTACCGGCTGGATGATTGCAAATGGTAAAGGCCATGTGGTAAATATGGGATCTATCGCCGGGAAGGAAGTGTATGAAAAAGGGAATGTGTATTGCGCTAGCAAATTTGCGGTGGACGCCATCAGCAAATCGATGCGTATTGATTTATTACGCCATGGCATAAAAGTAACGGCTATTCATCCGGGTGCGGTAGAAACCGAATTTGCTTTAGTTCGTTTCAAAGGAAATGAAGACCTAGCTGCTGCAACCTATAAAGGGTTGAAACCGCTTACCGGGGCCGATATTGCCGATACCATCTTTTATTGTACGCAATTACCCGCGCACGTGTGTATCAACGACTTGGTAATTACTTGTACGCAACAGGGTGGGGCCTATTATTTCTATAAGCAATAATGGGGGGGGGGGGGTAAATAATCAGCCGCATTCAAAATATTATTACAGATTACTCGTTAATCTTAACAGAATTGGCACAGATTTAGGGTGTAATCTGTTTAGCCGGGTGAAATAAACGGTTAAAACCATTATGTACCAAACCCTAAAACCGACCCACAATATTTTAACCAATCATCGGTCCGTAATGAAAAACTTGTCCATTTTTTCCATTTTACTATTTATTTGCTGTGCCGGCAAGGTTGCTGCGCAAGATGTAATCAGGCAAAGTGCTTGCAACGATGCCCAAATTATGCATCAAGCCGATAGTGTAAAAGCTGCTTTAAAGCAACAGGGCTTTATTGTGGTAAAGGAAGCATCTATGACTATGGAAAGCCAGTATGAAATGCCGGTGGTGGTGCCCTTAACAGAGGGTAGTTGGTATCAATTTGTATTTATTGGCGATATTTCTTCAAAATTATATGAAGTGCGGATGTATGATTGGAGTGAGAAGGAGGTGGTTTATCAAAAAAAGATGTGGGGTGATGTGGATGGAAATGTTATTAGTTATACCTATATACCGCGGTTTTCTGAATATCATATGATGAAGCCGTTGCAGGTAAACAAAAAAAAGAAACAACTCTGCGGGTATGTCATCCTGCTTAAGAAAGTAAAATAAATAATAGCCGCTGGAAACAGCGGTTTTTTTATGTTTAGAAATTCATCAGAATTGGGCAAATTAATGCTCATGCATATTGTAATTATGCTATGTGTTTGAAAAATATTCCTGCTATTTTTCTATTTTGGGAGAAGAATAAGCTCTTATAATATTGATATTCAATAAGATGCGTTAAAAAAACGGTTTTTCAACTATTTTTTAAATTCTTTTCCAAAACCTTTGCTAATTCAAATCTACACCTTACCTTTGCACTCCAAATTAAAAAACGAAAGTTTAAAGTTCTTTTCATATGTCACAAAGAATCAGAATAAAATTACAGTCTTACGACCACAATTTAGTGGACAAGTCAGCTGAGAAGATTGTAAAGACAGTACGCAGTACAGGTGCAATTGTAACAGGTCCTATTCCTTTACCTACGCACAAGAAAATTTTCACTGTATTACGTGCTCCTCACGTGAACAAGAAAGCCCGTGAGCAGTTTCAATTGTGCACGCACAAGCGTTTGTTAGATATTTACACCAGCAGCAGCCGTACTGTTGATGCTTTGAGCAAGTTGGATTTGCCAAGTGGTGTAGATGTTGAAATTAAGGCCTAATGAACTTCCCGTTCCGATGTTATCGGGGTTGCGGGAAAGCAAAGGGTCAGTTCTTAAAAAGTAATCAGTAACATCTATCTCCCAAAGGGAGCGCTGGATAAAATAGAAGATACAATGAAAAGTATTATTGGAAAGAAAGTTGGTATGACCAGCATTTTCGATGCCTCTGGTAAGCAAACTGCTGTTACCATCATTGAAGCTGGACCATGTGTGGTGACACAAAAGAAAACCGTTGAATCTGACGGTTATAATGCCCTCCAAATTGCCTTCGGCGATAAGAAAGAAAAGCATGCCCTCAAATCTGAAGTGAATCACTTCGCGAAGGCACAAACCTCTCCTAAAAAAATAGTTAAAGAAATACGCGATAGCGAATTAACCCAAGCAATTGGTGAAACCATCACAGTAGAAATTTTCTCTGAAGGAGAAAAAGTTGATGTGGTAGGTACAACCAAGGGTAAAGGTTTCCAAGGTGTTGTTAAGCGTCATGGCTTTAGCGGTGTTGGTGAAGCTTCTCATGGTCAGCATGATCGTCAACGTGCACCGGGTTCAATTGGTAACTCATCAGATGCGTCTCGTGTTTTCAAAGGTATGCGCATGGCAGGCCGTATGGGTCAGGATCGCGTTAAAATCAAAGGTTTGAAAATCGTTAAGATTTTCCCTGAAAAAAATTACATCCTGATTAGTGGTTCAATCCCCGGTCATAACGGATCTATCGTGTACATTCAAAAATAATCACAACGTTTGTTGGTTTACTTCTAATACTAATAACAATGCAAGTAGATATCTTAAATATACAGGGCGGAAAAACCGGGAGGTCAATTGAGTTGCCGGAAGAAATCTTTGGTGTGGAGCCTAATAATCATGTGGTTTACCTAGCGGTAAAACAATATTTGGCTGCTCAACGTCAAGGTACGCACAAAGTTAAAACTCGTGCCGAAGTACAAGGTGCTTCTAAAAAATTGCACAAACAAAAAGGTACCGGTGGTGCACGTAAAGGTAACCTCCGTAACCCATTGTACAAAGGTGGTGGTACCGTATTCGGACCAAAACCTCATGCTTATGATTTCAAATTGAACCGTAAGGTGAAAGATTTGGCTAAAATCAGCGCATTGAGTCACAAAGCAAAAGAAAATGCAATTGTAGTGGTAGAGGATATCACATTTGATACACCTAAAACAAAACAATTTGCAGGTATCTTAAAAAGCTTGCAAGTAAGCGATAAAAAGAGCTTGTTTGTTATTCCTGAATACAATGATGGTTTGTACTTAAGCTTAAGAAATATTCCTGGTGTACAGGGGTCTTTACTGAGCGATGTAAATACTTACGATATCGTTAATGCGAACGTATTAGTATTCACTGAAAGTGCTGCTAAAATATTTTCAGAACAAGAAGCTTAATTTAAGCGATCAACACATTCATTCAATCGTAGCAGGGCTACTTAATAAATAGAAATTATGAAACCATCAGATGTATTAATAAGGCCGGTTTTATCAGAAAAGATTAACAAACAAACTGAAAAGCTGAACCGCTATGCATTTATCGTGGGACGCAAAGCCAACAAATTGGAAATCAAAAAAGCTGTTGAAGCTTTCTACGGTGTTTCAGTTGTGGATGTAAATACAACGGTAATGCCTGGTAAAACGAAATCTCGTTATACCAAAGCAGGTAACCTAGTTGGCCGTAAGCCTGCCAAGAAAAAGGCTTATATAACTGTAGCAGCAGGTGAAGCAATTGACTTGTATACTACAGCTTAATCAACACTTATTCAAGCATGGCGACAACTGCCGCAAAAGTTGAAAAATAACAAACAATGGCATTAAGAAAATACAAACCTACAACCGCTGGTACTCGTTGGAGAATTGGTAATGCTTACGCAGAGATTACTACAAACACTCCCGAAAAATCATTGCTTGAAAAGCAAAAAAGCGTAGCCGGACGTAATGCGCAAGGTAGAAGATCAATGCGTTATAATGGTGGTGGTAACAAAACCATGTATCGTATCGTTGATTTCAAGAGAGATAAGAAAGACGTTCCTGCTGTTGTAAAAAGCATCGAATACGATCCAAACCGTACTGCATTTATCGCATTGTTGAATTATGCAGATGGTGAAAAAAGATACATCATTGCGCCAAATGGTTTACAAGTTGGTGCAACCGTAATCAGTGGTGATAGCGTAGCACCTGAATTAGGAAATGCTTTACAATTGAAGCATATGCCATTAGGTACCAACGTTCACAACATTGAAATGCAACCGGGTCAAGGTGGTAAATTGGTACGTAGTGCCGGTGCCAGCGCTCAGTTGTCGAACAAAGAAGAAAAATACGGTATTCTTAAAATGCCAAGCGGCGAATTAAGAAAAGTATTGATTAACTGCTACGCTACTGTAGGTGTAGTAAGTAATAGCGACCATAACCTCGAAAGCGCCGGTAAAGCAGGTCGTAATCGTTGGAAAGGTATCCGTCCAAGAACAAGAGCCGTAGCGATGAACCCAGTAGATCACCCAATGGGTGGTGGTGAAGGTAGAGCTTCAGGTGGTCACCCACGTAGCCGTACCGGTAAATACGCAAAAGGTGAAGTTACACGTACAAGAGGAAAAGGATCAGACAAAATGATCATCCAACGTCGTAACGGTAAAAAAATTAGTAAGTAATTAATCACATGTTAAAATGTCTCGCTTGGCGAGAAAATAAACAGTAAAACACAATATGCCACGTTCAATTAAAAAAGGTCCATACGTAGATGCAAATCTGGAGGATAAAATCCTCGGTATGAATGAAGGAAAGCTGAAGAGAGGGGTTCTCAAAACTTGGAGTCGTCGTTCCACAATCACTCCTGATTTTGTAGGTCATACTCTGGCTGTACACAATGGAAATAAATTTATTCCGGTTTATGTTACCGAATTTATGGTAGGACACAAACTGGGTGAATTTGCTCCAACTAGGAACTTCAAAGGACACTCAAGCAAAAAAATTGGTTAATATAAAGTTGATGTAAGAGATGTGAAAACATTTCAAGTTTCAACCAAAAATATATCACAACAATGGAAGCAGTAGCTAAACTTAACAATTACCCAACTTCGCCACGTAAAATGCGCTTACTGGTAGATCTTATCCGCGGCATGGAAGTGGAAAAGGCTTTAGGTGTTTTGCAATACAATACCAAACACCCGGCTGTACCACTTTACAAATTGCTGAAGAGCGCTATCAATAACTGGGAGCAAAAGAACAGCGGCGAAAAGGTAGAAGATGCCAAGCTGATCGTAAAAGCTGCCATGGTGGATTGTGGTCGCGTTTTGAAAAGAATGCGTCCTGCACCGCAAGGTCGTGGATACAAAATCCGTAAACGCAGCAATCACGTTACTTTAATTGTAGATAAAAAATCTAATTAATAAAATCACCAGTTTCCGGAAACTGTGTAACAACGGATAGACGGAGGGCTGGACATCTAAAAAATATATGGGTCAGAAAACAAATCCAATTGGTATCAGGTTAGGCATCATCCGTGGATGGGACAGTAACTGGTATGCTAACAAAAAAGATTTTGGAAGCAAATTAATTGAAGACAACAAAATTCGCAATTATTTGAACGCTCGTATTAATAAGGGTGGGATTGCGAAGATTGTGATTGAGCGGACCCTCAATAAATTAATTGTTACCATCCATACCAGCAAACCGGGTATCATTATTGGTAAAGGTGGTGGAGAGGTTGACCGTATTAAAGAAGAATTAAAAGGTTTAACCGGTAAAGATGATGTTCAAATCAACATTTTAGAAATTCGTCGTCCGGAATTGGATGCACAAATTGTTGGTGAAACCATCGCTCGTCAATTGGAAGGACGTATCAATTTCAAACGTGCTGTGAAAATGGCGATTGCTTCTGCGCTTCGTATGGGTGCTGAGGGTATCAAAGTTCGTTGTAGCGGTCGTTTGGGTGGTGCTGAAATCGCTCGTAGCGAAGAAATCAAACAAGGTCGTACACCATTGCATACTTTACGTATGGATATTGATTACGCCAGTGTTTTCGCTCAAACAGTTTACGGAAAAATCGGTATTAAAGTATGGATCTGTAAAGGTGAAGTATTAGCTAAACGCGATCTGAATCCTAACATCTTAGTAGGTGGTGGTAAAGAAGGAGAAAGAAGCGGATTTGATAACAACCGCGGTGGTGATAGAAGAGATGACAGAAGAGGCGGTGGCGGTAATCGTGGCGGTGGAAACCGTGGCGGTGGCGGCGGTGGAAGAAGATAATCACCAACAACGTAAAACAACAATTAACATCCGCAAAGCGCGGTTTAACAATCGACAACTTTTTCAAATTAGAATACAATGTTACAGCCAAAAAGAGCAAAACATAGGAAAGCCCAAAAAGGAAGAATCAGGGAAGTTGCTAAACGTGGTACTACCATTTCTTTCGGTTCATTTGGTTTAAAAGCTTTGGAACCTATCTGGTTGACCAACAGACAAATTGAAAGTGCCCGTCAGGCAATGACGCGTCATATGAAAAGAGAAGGTAATGTTTGGATTCGTATTTTCCCAGATAAGCCAATCACGAAGAAGCCTGCAGAGGTGAGGATGGGTAAAGGTAAAGGTAACCCTGAATATTGGGCTGCTGTAGTTGAGCCGGGTCGCATTCTGTTTGAAGCTGATGGCGTTCCAATGCAAGTAGCGAAAGAAGCGTTTGAGCTAGCTGCCCAAAAACTTCCGATTGCAGTAAAATTCATCGTTCGCAGAGACTATCAAGCTTAATAAGCTGAATTCGGCCCCGGAAAAGCGGGAAGATTTTGAAGGGAAGGCCGGAAGCTGATTCACAAATTTTTCAAAACAGAATACAATGTCAAAAAAAGTAGATTTTTTAACGAGTATCAAAAACTTAAGCCAGGAAGAACTGGTAGCAAAAATTGCGGAAGATGAAGCGCGTTTGAAGAAAGTTCGTTTTGCTCACAGCATGAATCCACTGGAAAATCCGGTAAGCTTACGTTTATTGCGCAGAGATATCGCCCGTTTGAAAACAGCACTGAAAGCTAAACAACTAGGCTAATCAATTAACAAAACGCTGTAATCAACTTTCGGCGTTCACAGCAATACATTCATCGGCCTGGGGCCGACAAGACATAAAAGCTATTAAAAATGGTAGTAAGAAATTTAAGAAAAACAAAAACTGGCGTAGTTACCAGCAATAAGATGGAAAAGTCTATCACTGTAAAAGTGGAGATTAAAGTAAAGCATCCATTGTATGGTAAATTCGTTAAGAAATCTACTAAGTTCCATGCTCATGATGAGAACAATGAGTGCAGCATCGGTGATACCGTACGTATCATGGAAACTAGACCGCTTAGTAAAACAAAGCGTTGGAGACTGGTTGAAGTAATTGAAAAAGTAAAATAATTTTGCGCAGGGCAGGATGTTCCCTGTACTTCCAAACATACTATTCATAGCTAAAAGCTAAATAAAATGATACAACAAGAAAGCAGGTTAAACGTAGCAGATAACAGTGGAGCAAAGGAAGTGTTGTGTATCCGGGTGTTAGGTAACTCCGGACAAGATTACGCCAAAATCGGTGATAAAATTGTGGTAACCGTAAAGGATGCCATGCCCGCCGGTGGTATTAAAAAAGGTACCGTAAGCAAGGCTGTGATTGTAAGAACAACTAACAAATTGCGTCGTAAAGATGGTTCTTATATCCGTTTTGATGACAACGCGGTAGTGTTACTGAATAACGCTGATGAACCAAGAGGTACCCGTATCTTCGGCCCTGTTGCGAGAGAATTAAGAGATAAAGGATATATGAAGATTATCTCTTTGGCTCCGGAAGTACTGTAATTTCGACGCGTAATGATGGTAAGGCCATTAATCGCACAACTAAAAATAGGTAACAAGCTGATAGCTACCCGCTAGAGGCTAAAAGCTAATAAACAATGAGTACAAGATTTAAACCCAAGTTCAGCATTAAAAAAGGTGATTCCGTTGTGGTAATTACCGGTGATGATAAGGATCTGAAGAAGCCTCGTACGGTTTTGGAAGTGATCGTGGATAAAGGACGTGTTTTGGTAGAAGGTGTTAACATCGTTACCAAACATACCAAACCCACTTCTCAAAATACCAAAGGTGGCATCGTAAAAGTAGAAGCACCGATCAACATTTCTAATGTGATGTTATGGGACGCCAAAGCTTCTAAAGCAACTAAAGTTAAGTTGCAAAGAGAAAATGGTAAATCAGTTAGAATCTCTAAAAAATCAGGGGAGGTAATCAAATAATGAGCACAACTAAATACACTCCAAGATTAGCAGATAAATACACGAATGAGGTAATACCTGCTTTAATGAAAAAGTTTGGTTATAAAACCATCATGCAAACGCCTAAGTTAACTAAAATCTGTTTGAACAGAGGTGTTAACGGAGCTGTTGCCGATAAAAAATTGGTTGATATTGCAGTTGAAGAATTGTCAACTATCACCGGTCAAAAGGCGGTGCCAACCTTAAGTAAAAAAGATATCTCCAACTTTAAGTTGCGTAAGAATATGCCAATTGGTGCTCGCGTAACTTTGCGTGGTGTTAAAATGTATGAATTCTTAGACAGATTCGTATCAGTTTCTTTACCACGTGTACGTGACTTTAAAGGAGTTAATGATAAATCATTTGATGGTCGCGGTAACTATACTTTAGGTATCACCGAGCAAATCATCTTCCCTGAAATCGACATCGATAAAGTGAATAAGATTACCGGTATGGATATCACTTTTGTAACTACTGCTACTACCAACGAAGAAGCATACGAGTTATTGAAAGAATTGGGTATGCCATTCAAAAACATTAAAAAATAAAACACCTTTCAGCATCATTGTAAGGAAACGAACAATGATCTAAAAACTTAGAATTTATACCATTATGGCCAAAAAATCAATTGAAGCAAGGCAAAGAAAGCGTGAAGTATTAAGCGCTAAATATGCTGAAAAAAGAGCCGCTTTAAAAGCTGCCGGCGATTACAGAGGATTGGATGCTTTACCAAAAAATGCTTCACCAGTTCGTTTGAGAAACCGTTGTCAGTTGACTGGTCGCCCAAGAGGTTATATGAGGCACTTTGGTATTTGTAGAAACCAGTTTAGAGATATGGCATCTTACGGTAAAATTCCGGGAGTAACCAAAGCTAGCTGGTAATCAACAAAGTTTCTGAATGCAAAATTTTGCTTCAGCCAAATACACAATTTTTATTACGTCAATACACAAATATTTATGGTAACTGATCCTATAGCAGATTTTCTTACAAGAATCCGTAATGCACAAATGGCTAATCACCGTATTGTAGAGATCCCTGCTTCTAATTTAAAGAAGCGCATGACTGAGATTTTGTATGATAAAGGATATATCTTAAAGTACAAGTTTGAAGATGATAGCAAACAAGGTGTTATCAAAATCGCTTTGAAATATGATCCAACCACTAAATTACCGGCTATTCAAAGCTTGGAGAGAGTGAGTCGTCCTGGATTACGTACCTATGCTAAACCAGCAGATTTCCAACGTGTTAAAAACGGTTTGGGTATCTCAATCATCTCTACCTCTAAAGGTTTAATGACCGATAAAGAAGCGAAAGTTCAAAATGTTGGTGGAGAGATTCTTTGTAACATTTATTAATTCATTTGTTGGTTTGACAATTAAGCCCCAGTCGTGGCTGAACACAAATCAATCTACTTAAATAAACTAAACCGACTATGTCACGTATAGGTAAAAAACCGGTATCAATTCCTGCAGGTGTAACCATCACTGTTGGTAACGACAATGTGGTAACCGTAAAAGGTCCAAAAGGAGAATTAAAACAAGCTGTTGATAGAGATATCAAATTGGAGATTGTTGATAATACTTTAGTGTTACAACGCCCAACTGATCAAATCCGTCACAAAGCACAACACGGTTTATACCGTTCTTTGGTTAGTAACATGGTTAAAGGTGTTACTGAAGGCTACACTAAAAAATTAGAATTGGTGGGTGTGGGTTATAAAGCTGCTAACCAAGGAAATATCTTAGACTTAGCTTTAGGATATTCTCATAATATCATTTTTGAAGTTCCTAAAGAATTAAAAGTTACCACCGCACAAGAAAAAGGTCAGAACCCTTCTATTAGTTTAGAAAGTGTAGACAAACAATTGTTAGGTCAGGTTTGTGCAAAAATCCGTGGCTTACGTAAGCCAGAGCCGTACAAAGGTAAGGGTGTGAAATTTGAAGGTGAAGTGTTGAGAAGAAAAGCTGGTAAATCAGCCGGTAAATAATCGTACTGATTCAAATCTTACCGTATCTTCGCGAACTTGCTGAAAAACGGTAAATAAGCAACAGACTATCAATTTAAAAAACTGCCCGGCAGAATCGGGAAAAATATAAAGAATATGAACAATAAAGCAACTGCTCGTCAAAAGATCAGGTATCGCATCCGCAAAAGAGTTGCAGGTGTTGCCACTAAACCAAGATTAAGCATTTTTAGAAGTAACGCTGATATCT
>JBJOQA010000476.1:0-3579 GCA_046050225.1 Bacteroidota bacterium
GTATGATTTGGGTAGTTTTGGTAGCACTTAAATCGGTTTGATTTAGCATCCATCTGCTACTAAAATCCCAACCGCTAGCTGCACCGGCACGCAGATTTTGGTAAGCCTCTACTCGTGCAGCATCTAACATTTTTTTTAATTGTTCGGGAGAAGCCACTCTAATTCGCATGGCTAATTCGTTTACTGCCTGATCGGCAGTTGCGATATCTTCTACGAAACTTTCAGGGCGTGGCGTTAGAGCCTCATCCCAATATCGATTGAGCAAAGAGCCGTCGGCCAATTTCACAACGCGTTTAAATGCAGCTTCCTTTCTCAAATCGCTTGCACCTTCCATCCAATAATCATATTCTTTTTTAAGTGCAGGCAGATATTCCTTATAAATCTGCTTTCCTTTTATGGAAGCTAACATTTCAACCATCAAAGCAAAAAATGGAGGTTGGCTGCGCGAAAGATAATAAGTTCGCGTGCCGTTTGGAATATGTCCATAGGTATTGATCAGATAGGCAAAATTTTTAACCATATCCTCCACTGCTTGAACATTACCGCTTGCCTTTAAACCTAACATAGTAAAATAGCTATCCCAGTAATACATCTCGCGAAAGCGGCCACCCGGAACAACATATGGATAGGGCAATGGGATGGCCGAATTTCCAACAGCAATTGGATTTTTTAAATCCCCAGTTTTCAATTGAAAATCGGCGGACCTAGTTAAAACAGACCATAAGTTTACAACATGCTGCTGCAAATTTTTTTCTTGTTGAATGTAATTTAATTGCGGGGTGGCGGGAAGGCTAAAATTATCCTGTACAAATTTGCCCAAATCAAAACCGGGGCCTTTGAGCATGCCATAATCATATAAAATATCAGCTACCTTTCTTTTGGGGATTGCATCTACAAAAGATTTTCCATCCGGAAAGACTTTTTGAATTTGTACATCTTTAAATAATTGCCCATATAACTGATCGGGCGTTGGCGGCATTTTTGCAACTTGCGCCCAAGTAGCCGTAACAACAAAAGAACAAAATAAAGCAACTAAATTTTTCATGAATTAAAGCTAATGTATTTGTATTAACAGCACTGTTAAACTTAACAAATCAACCTAACGCATTCCTTATTGTACTTTTAAAGTTTCATTATCACGGTTGCTGAAATGTTTCTTCCATCGGAAGGCCAAATTCCAGGCCCGGGATAAAACAATGGGCGTTTTGTAAAATAAGACACATTGAAAAGGTTATTTACGCTACATTTTAACTCAACGGCTTTCATGACTTTGTAGGTGACGGTGATATCCATTAATTGATAAGCGGGCACCAAACCAACCGCACCGGTAGCCGGCGTTGGCTGTAGGGTATTAATTGGATCAGCAAATGTTTCGCCGGTATAACTGTATAACGCCGAAAAACTGAAGCGTTGTTTGCGGATAGTTGCGCCGGTTTTAAACATCCAATCCGGGGCACTTTCTACTTTCTTACCTTCCAAGTCAACATTACTATTACCTGATTTAATTTGTCCGCTAATATAACGTGCATGCATATACGAAGCAGTAATGAAGGTTGAGATAAAAGACTGCTTTCCAATAACCCAATCGGCTTGCGTAAAAAGTTCTAGCCCTTTTGTAACCGAATTACCTACATTCGTACGCCAGGTATATAATTGTCCTTGCTCATCTAAATTGGCGATTGTGCCAAAACGATTATTGTAACGCAACAAAAATGCAGATATATCCCAACGCAAATTTTTATATTGGCCTCGCCAGCCCATTTCGGCATTAAAGCCGGTTGCATCTTTGAGGTTGGCATCCACTTTTTCGTATACGGAAGCAGGTATCAAATCTTTAAAGATCATGGGGCGATAACTTTGCGACCAACCCATATAATACTCTCCTAGCTTCTTAAATTTATAAGCCATTGCTGCACCAAACAAGGGAAAATTGTGCTTTAATTGCAGTGGGATTTGGTTGGAAGGATAGTAGGTTATTTGTCCGCTCATATCGCTATGCCCAGCCTCAATGCGTACCCCGCCTGTAAGTGAAAGTTGTTTGGTAACCGCCCAACTATTTTCTGCATATACAGCCAAATTTTTTGTTTTAAAATGTAGATCTCTACCCCATACCGGACTTACTAATGAAAGATCATAATAATTGCCAGTGGTACCTTTGCCAAGTTGACGACGATGCAGGTCATTATTCATGAATTGCAAACCTGCGGACAAATGGTGTTTTTGCTGCCCTATGCGATAAGATTGCAACCATCTTAATTCATAGGTAAAGCTTTTAAATTGATCGATATCTACTTGACGATTATTGTACTGATTTGTAATTAAATTGATTGTGTCGGCAACATTCGCTTGTTTGTCAAACAAAACGCTGCTGCGAGTTCCCAAAACGGCTGATGAAACAAATTGCAACTGCGCATCTTTGGCAATTTGCCAACTAACGGTTATGGCCGGAATATGGATATTGGGGCTAAAATAATTTCTGGTTCGTGTTGATTGTTTTGGATTTTGTGCAAACATTAAATCATTAAGTTGACCCGGCAAACGATAGCGGTAATACGACCTACTATATTCTGCTTTTATAGCAATATTGGAAGTTGGTGCGTAAATAATGGTTAATCCTTCGCTTTCGGCATTGGTATGTTCAACATCGCGATAGCCATTGCGCGATTTCCGCATGATGTAGGCCGAGTATTTCCATTTACCTTTTGTACCGTTGATGTTATGATAGGTGCTTTGCAGTTGAAAAGAGCCAATGGTGGTTTGCGATTCGTAAGCCAATGCACGCGTACTATCAGGTTGTTTAGTTACATAATTAATCATGCCGCCAAATTGGGCACCATATTGCAGTGAGCCTGTACCCCGCACCAATTCAACTCTTTCAATATTTTCGAGGGTAACGCTAAAGTGACTAGCCGGATAACCATACATATCAGAGTTGGTAAGTATCCCGTTATAACGTGCGTTTAATTCCCATCCGCGATGCGGATCAAGGCCTCGGGTTGCGATATTTATTTGATTTCCGGCGCCATCCATATCATACACAAATACACCGGGGATTTTTGAAAATACTTGACGGCCGGTTTTGTTGGTTATATCTGCCGGCAAGGCGGTTAAATTAAATACTTCTGTTTTCTTTGCTGTTAAAATATAGGTACCATGCAAGGCATTTAACGGTTTCAATGCATTTTGAAAACGAAATGCGTTAACGGTAATACTATCTAAATTTTTTAAGAATACTAAACTATCTTTCTGTTGATTTTGCTGTGCATCTGCAGTTGCAATTAATAAGAGAATCAATATTGAAAGTAAACTCTTTTTCATATACCACTTTTTAAAAAATGCAGCGCAAAGAATTGCGCCGCCTAATTTATAAAACTTAACATCTTAATTATCTGCTCCGTCTGTTCTTGCCCTTTGAACGGCATAATTACCTACATTTATTCCAACTTGCAATCCCACTTCACAATCGCTACGGTAGTGAATTCCGCCGTATAGGCGAGAGTTGGAAGCTTCTTTAGCCATTGCATCATAAGCGGATGCTTTTTCGGGAACGATGTAAGAAAGTATCGTTGCGGCAGCACC